>NZ_CAURTV010000002.1:0-139177 GCF_963527515.1 uncultured Cellulomonas sp.
GGGGTGTGGGCGGGGGTGGTGGGGGGGGGGCCCGGGGGGGGGCCCCCCCCCCCACCATCCTGCGGCCGGCTTTTATCGTTAACCGGCGTGGGGGGGGGGGGGGGGGGGCCCCCCCCCCCGGGCGCCCCCCCCCACCAGCGGGGTCTTGACGTGCTGCGCGCGGCTCCCCTAGCGTCGTCCCGCCGCCGGGCAAGCGCTTTCTCAGGGGTAGAGATGCACGTACGACGACGTACCGGTCTGATCCTCGCCACCGTCACGGCCCTGACCCTCACGCTCGCCGCGAGCGCGTCGGCACACGAGCGGCCCGACGCCACCGTCTCGCTGGACGGCCGTGCCGACTTCACCAGCATCCAGGCCGCCGTCGATGCCGCCCCGACAGGCGCCACCGAACCCTGGGTCATCGCGGTACGGCCCGGGCAGTACCGCGAGCTGGTCAAGGTCCCCGCCACCAAACCGTTCCTCACGCTCCTCGGCACCGGCCGGCACGCCCAGGACGTCGTCATCGCGTACGACAACGCGAACGGCACGCCCAAGCCCGACGGCTCCGGCCCCTACGGCACGTCCGGCAGCGCGAGCGTGACGCTCGACGGCGCCGACTTCACCGCCCGGAACCTGACCTTCGCCAACCTCTTCGACGAGGTCGCGCACCCGGAGATCACCAACCGGCAGGCCGTCGCCGTGCTCACCCGCGCCGACCGGCTCGTGTTCGACCGCGTCCGGTTCCTCGGCAACCAGGACACGCTGTACCTGAACAGCTCGGCGGCCGGCGTCGTCGCCCGCGCGTACCTGCGCGACTGCTACGTCGAGGGCGACGTCGACTTCATCTTCGGCCGCGCCACCGCCGTGTTCGACGGCGGCCAGGTCCACTCGCTGACCCGCGGCTCGGCGACGAACAACGGCTACGTGACCGCGCCGAGCACGATGATCGACAACCCCTACGGCTTCCTGTTCACGCGGGTGCGCTTCACCAGCGACGCCCCGGCCGGCACCGTGTTCCTGGGCCGGCCGTGGCACCCGAGCAACGACCCGGACGCGATCGGCCAGGTCCTCGTCCGCGACTCCTGGATCGGCGCGCACGTCGGCCCCGTCGCGTGGAGCGACTTCTCCGGCGGCTGGTCCTGGCGGGACGCGCGGTTCGCCGAGCACCACAACCGCGGACCCGGCGCCCTGGTGACCGACGACCGCCCGCAGCTCGACCGGGCGGCGGCCGCCGAGCTCACGGTCCGCACGTACCTCTCCGGGGCGGACGGCTGGTCCCCGCGCGGATCGGAGTGAGCCGGCTGTCGTCGCGCTGGACGGGACGGACCGGGGGTGGACCGCTAGGGCACGGGCGCGTCGAGCGCTATCCAGTACCGGCGCTTCGGCTCCCCCGACACCGGGTGCGTGACGACGTCCTCCAGCACCCCGCCGGCGGTCTCGATCACGCGGACCGACGCGTGGTTGTCGTCGGAGCAGGTCACGAGGACGCGGTCGAGCCCGACCTCCCGCGCGATGCGCAGCGCCTCGCGCATCATCACCCCGGCGTAGCCGCGTCGGCGGTGCTCGGGAAGGACGACGTACCCGATGTGCCCGCCGACCAGCGCGAGCTCCTCGTTCAGCCGGTGCCGGACCGACAGCCGACCGACGAGCGTCGGGCCGACGAAAGCACCCACGAACGTCTCGGGGACCCACGGAGGGACGGACCCGCCCATCCTGAGTCGTTCGGTCCGGTCGAGCCACGCCGCCCAGGACTCCGTCCCGTCGAGCCCGAGGCAGAACTCGACGCCGTCGGCGGCCAGCCGGCCGTGCGCAGCACGGGCCTGGACCTCGTCGGCGGCGGTGAGGGCTCGGACGTGCGGGGTCGCGCTCCGGGTGGCGACGACGGTCAGCACCCGGCCCCGATCCGTGAGTAGACCAGGGCGTCCGTCCGACGCGTGCCGACCTCGCGGAAGCTGCGCAGGAGGCCCTCGCGCTCGAACCCGCACCGCTCCAGGGTGCGCTGGGACGCGGTGTTCTCGGGGTCGACCCAGGCCTCGACCCGCGCGAACCCGGCCGGGCCGAGCGCCCAGTCGGTGGCCAGGGAGACTGCCCGCGCCGCGAGGCCCTGTCTCCGCTCGCCCGGCACCACCCAGTACCCGATCCCCGCGACGCCCGGTTGCGGCCGCACCTGGACGATCACCAGACCGGCGGCCTCGTCCGTGCGGGCGCTGGTGATCGCCAGCGACACGCCCTGCCCGCTCGTCAGCCGCTCGTGCTGGCGGCTGATGAAGGCCAGCCCCTCCTCCAGCGTGTACTCGGCTGGGACGGTCGTGCCGCCGAGGATGTCCGGGGATGCCGATGCCTGCTCCACGCAGTGCACGTCCCGGTCGTCCCAGGGGCGCAGCTGGACCGTGCCGTCGTCCAGCGGGTCCGGGTAGGTGAGGTCACTCATGCCGGTACACCGACACGTGCGAGCGCGAGTCGGCGGTGAACTCCGCGCCCGACCAGTCGGCGTGCCGGCTCTCCAGGTGGAACCCGGCCAGCTGCGCCATGAGGTCCAGCTCGGACGGCCAGATGTACCTGTGCGGCGTGCGGCCCAGCTCGGCCTGGCGCCCCTCGTCGAAACGGAAATGGTGCGAGACCACCCGCTGGTGCAGGACGTCGTACGTGTCGAGGCCGATGTAGCCAGGCTCGTTCAGCCAGACGGTGGCCTCCACGCCCGGGGGCAGCTTGCGCAGCTCGGGGACCCAGAGCTCGACGACGAAGCAGCCGCCCGGAGCGAGGTGCCGGGCGGCGTTGCGGAAGCAGGCGACCTGCTCCTCCTGGGTGAGCAGGTTGGCGATCGTGTTGAACACCAGGTAGACGAGCGTGAACTCGCCCGGCGCGGTGACCCTGGACATGTCGCCGAGGACCACCGGGATCGTCGACTCGTCGGCCTTGGTGCGCAGCTGTTCGACCATGTGCGGGGACAGCTCGATGCCGACCACGGGCACACCGCGCTGGGCCAGCGGGACGGCCACGCGGCCGGTGCCGATCGCGAGCTCGAGCGCGCGGCCGCCGTCCGCGAGCGCGACAAGGCGGTCCACGGTCGGCCCGAGCACCTCGGGAGCGAACATGCCGGTGCCGGGAGTGTCGTAGCGGCGGGCGGTCTCGGCGTCCCAGAGCAGGGAGGGGTCCATCCCGCCGACGATGGCAGCGGACCGCCGGGCCGTCCACGTCATTCCAGCGCGGCGACCTTGCGCTCCAGCAGTTCACGCTCGCGGTCGTTGCCGCACCTCCGGGCTGCCTCCTCCAGCTCCTTGCGGGCGTCGTCGGGACGGCCGAGCCGCGTGAGCAGCTCGCCGCGCACAGCCGGCAGCAGGTGCGAGCCGGCGAGGCTGCCCGCGGCGACCAGCCCGTCGACGATCCGCAGTGCCGCCGCGGGGCCCTGGGCCATGGAGACGGCGACCGCCCGGTTCAGCTCGACCACCGGCGAGGGCGCCAGCCGGCCGAGCGCCTCGTACAGCAGCACGATCCGGTCCCAGTCCGTCTCCTCGACCGACGGCGCGACCGCGTGACACTCGGCGATCGCGGCCTGCACCCCGTACGCGCCGAGCCCCCGACCCACCCGACCCGCCGTTGCCAGGGCGGCCCGGCCGCGCCGGATCGCCGCACGGTCCCAGCGCCGACGGTCCTGCGCCTCGAGCAGGACCGGCTCGCCGTCGTCGCGCACCCGGGCGGGGAAGCGTGCGGCGGTGAGCTCCAGGAGCGCGAGCAGCCCGTGCACCTCGGCCTCGTCGGGGACCAGCTGCGCCAGGACGCGCACCTGCCGGACCGCCTCGTGGGCGAGGTCCGTGCGGATCCAGTCCGCGCCGGAGCTGGCCGACGACCCCTCCGTGAACACCAGGTAGAGCACGTTGAGCACCGCGCCCAGACGCTGGCGGCGCTCCTCGGGCGGCGGCACCTCGAAGGGCACCTGGGCCGCCGCGAGCGTCTTCTTGGCGCGCGTGATCCGCGCCTGCACCGTGGCCGTGGGCACCAGGAGCGCGCGAGCGATCTCGTCGCTGGTCAGGCCGCCGACCACCCGCAGGGTCAGGCAGAGCTGCGCCTCGCGCGACAGGACCGGGTGGCAGGCGACGAACATCAGGGCGAGGACGTCGTCGTCGAGCCGGTCCGGGTCCCACAGCACGTCGTCGCCGGTCCCCTCGTCGAGGTCCCGCGCGAGGACGGCGTACCGGTCGTCGAGCGCGGCGCGACGTCGGTACGCGTCGACCGCGCGACGACGCCCCACGGTGAGGAGCCACGCGGCGGGGCTGCTCGGCACGCCGTCGCGCGGCCACGACACCAGAGCCGCCGCGAGCGCCTCCTGCGCCAGGTCCTCCGCGAGCGCGAAGTCGCCGGTGTAGCGGGCGAGGGTCGAGACGATGCGCGCGGACTCGATCCGCCACACCGCCTCGACCGCGTCGCGCGTGCTGCCGGGAAGCGTGCGGCCGGGACGGGTCAGAGCTGGCCCGTCTTCTCGCGCCACGCCCGCACTCGTCTCCCCGCGGCTACCGCTCCCACGGGTCAGAGCTGGCCCGTCTTCTCGCGCCACGCCCGCTCCTTCTGGATCCACGGGTTGTCCTGCGGGAACTCGTCGATGCTGGACACCCGGCGGATCTCGGTCTTCTGGCCGGGGCCGGTCATCGGCGCGCGCTTGGCCCACTCGACGGCCTCCTCCTTGGACGCGACATCCAGGATCCAGAAGCCACCGAACAGCTCTTTGGTCTCGCCGTAGGGGCCGTCGCTGACGACCGGCGGGTCCGAGGAGAAGTCGATGACGACGCCGTCGGCCGCGTCGTCCAGGCCCTCGGCGGCCAGCAGGACGCCCGCCTGGATCATCTCGTCGTTGAACCGACCCATCGCCTCCATGATCTCGTCGAAGTCGACGTCCTGGAACGCGGCGTAGGCCTGCTCGTCCGCGCGCATGATCAGCATGTACTTCACGGTGTCTCCTCCGGTCCGGGGGTCTCGTTCGGACCCTCTCATCGACCAGTCGAACGGGGGAAGGCGCAGATCGACATCGCCTCTCCTACGATGCGGCGATGGATCGCGCCGGCCTCGTCGACCACGTCCGCTCGCATGCCGACGGGGTCCTCAGCTCGCTGGGCCCGGACGGACAGCCCCAGGCTGCGTACCTGGCGATCGGCGCGACGGACCGCGGCGAGCTCGTCCTCGACGCGCGCGTGTCGTCGCGCACGGTGGCCAACCTCCGCCGGGACCCGCGTGTCGCTGTGGTCGTCGGGGGTGCGGACGGGACCACTCTGCAGGTCGAGGGGATCGCGGACCTGCCCGAGGGTGTCGAGCTGGAGCGGTGCGCGGCCGCGTACCTCGACGCGTTCCCGCAGTTCGCCGCGTCGTTGTCCGACGACGGCATCGTGGTGATCCGGGTCCGCCCGAGCTGGGCCCGCTACGGCGACTACCGGCCGGGCGGCTCGTCGTCGGTCGACGTGGACCTGCAGGTCGTGGTCCGTCGGATCCGTGCCGACGAGTGGGAGCTCGCCCGTGACCTGCGCCTCGACGCGCTCCGCGACGAGGCCGCCGGGATCGCGTTCCTGGAGTCGTACGAGCACGCCGCGGCCCAGCCCGACGAGTTCTACCGCAGCCGCGCGGCGGCCTCGGCCGACGGGGACGACGTCGCGCAGCTGGTCGCGGTCGAGGGCCGCACGTGGGTGGGTTCGGCGACGGTGCTGGTGGAGCGGGCGGGGTCACGCGACTACCAAGGCCGCCCCGTCGAGCGGAGCCGCGCGGTCGTCGTCGGCGTGTACGTGCGTCCCGAGGACCGCGGAGCCGGGGCGATCGACCGGCTGCTCGAGGCGGCGGCGCGGTGGTCCCGCGACCAGGGTTTCGACGAGCTCGCCCTCGGGGTCCACGTGGACAACGCGCGGGCGCAGGCCTCCTACCGACGAGCCGGGTTCGTGCCGTCCGGCGTCGAGTTCACCGGCTCGATCGGACCCGAGATCGAGATGGTCCGGGCGCTCTGATCAGGGCTGCCGGCGGCTGACCGTCCAGGCGTCGGCGGTGTCCAGGCCACCGTCGCCGACCCGGGTGAACACCAGCCGGTCGTGCAGGCGGTTGCGCCGACCCGCCCACAGCTCCACCTCGTCGCACTCGATCCGCCAGCCGCCCCAGGCGTCGGGGACCGGGACGTCGTCGGGCGAGCCGGTGTCCGGGTAGAGGGCCGCGTACCGCATGAACCCCGCCACGAGCGCGGCCCGGTCGGCGACGGGCTCGGACTGGTCCGACGCCCACGCGCTGATCCGCGAACCCCACGGCCGGGCGACGAAGTACGCGGTGATCTCCTCGCGGCCGACGGCGACGGCCCGACCGCGGAACCGGACCGCCCGGAACATCGCCGGCCAGGTGAGCGCAGCAGCCAGGCCGCCGGTCGCACCGATCTCGCGGCTCTTCGTCGAGCCGAGGTCGGTGACGAACCCGGGACCGCGCTCGTCCAGGAACCGCATGAGGACCGTGCGGACGTTGGGCCGGCCGTCGGCGTCGACCGTCGCGACCGCCAGCGCCGTCGGCTCCGCCACGTCCCCGCGCTCGGCCTGCCGCGCCTGCGCGTCCTCCACCCACCGACGGACCTGCGCGAGGGGCGTCGACGCGAGGTCGCTCTCGCTGAGGCCGTCGCCGGAGTACTCGCTGCGCACGACGCGACAGTACGCCGTTGCGGCGATACAGGACTTGTCATATAGACGACGCGTCCTCTATGGTCACGGCATGTCGCTCAAGCATGCCGTCCTCGGGTTCCTGTCGATCGCCCCGATGAGCGGCTACGACCTGCGCAAGCACATGGAGGAGTCGGTGGCCCACTTCTGGCCGGCCGACCAGGCGCAGATCTACCGCACGCTGGGCCACCTGGCGTCGGAGGGCCTGGTGTCCGTGACGACGATCCCGCAGGAGGGCAGGCCGGACCGCCGCGAGCACGCCATCACCGACGCCGGGCTGACGGAGCTCGACGACTGGCTCGCCTCCCCAGTCGAGTACGTGCCGTCGCGCGAGGTCTTCCTGGTGCGGCTGTTCTTCGTCGGCAGGCTCGGGGTCGACCGCGTGCGGTCGGTCCTGCGGGAGCGTGCCGACGAGGCGCGCGAGCTGGCCGCCGTCCTCGAGCAGACCCGGGACGCCAGCGAGCAGGCCGTCGCGGCGGCCGGGATCACGCTGACCCTGGAGATGCGGCTGCGCCTCGCCACCCTGGCCAACGGTCTGGCGCACGCGCGCGCCGAGCTCGACTGGACCCAGGACCTGCTCGCCGAGCTCACCGACTGACCCGTCCCGCCCGCCACCGACCGCCACCCCGGCGGCCGGGCGATGCCCCACGCCCGAAGGAGCCGTGCCATGACCACCACCGCTGTCCGCACCCGCCGTCCTGCCACCCGGAAGGCCGTCCTCGTCTACGCCGCCGGTGTGCTGATCCTGGCCGCGCTCGGGGGTCTGGTCATGGCCTCGTCCGACGACCCGAGCACCAGCGCCGGCGCCCTGCTCTTCGTCCTGAGCCCGACGCTCCTCGCGGTCGGCCTGCGCACGATCGGCCGGGAGGGCTGGGCCGACGCCGGCCTGCGCCTCGGCCGCGAGCGCGGCTGGTACCTCCTCGCGCTGCTGCTCTTCCCGGTCCTGTTCACCGTCCCGCTCGCGCTCGGAGCGCTCACTGGTGACGTGCACCTGGCACCCGGCGCCGGGCCGCGCTTCGCCGTACTGTTCGCGACCGGGTTCGTGGCCCGCCTCGCCTTCGCCGCCTTCGAGGAGCTCGGCTGGCGCGGCTACCTCGAACCGCGGCTCGCCGCGCTGGGCGTCCCGGCCCTGCGGCGGCACCTCGCGGTCGGCGCCCTGTGGGCGGTCTGGCACGTGCCGTACATCGTCGCGCTCGGCGACGAGTACACCGACCTCCCGCTGGCCGCGCAGCTCCCGCTGTTCTCCGTGGCGGTCCTCGCGATGGCCGTGATCTGGGGCGTGGCGCGCGACCGCACCGGCAGCGTGTGGCCCGCGGTGCTCGGGCACGGCATCGCGAACGCGGTCGCGTTCCCCCTGCTGGCCGCCGACGTGGTGGTCATCGACAACCCCCTCGTGCACGCGGCCCGGCCGGAGGGGTTGGTCGTCCTGGCGCTCCTGGTGCTCACGGCCGTCGTCGTGCACCGGCGCTGGGGCGGTACCGTCCCGGCATGACCGAGCAGGCAGTGACGCGACGAGTCCCGTGGGCGACCGTGCTCGGCTGGACCGCGCTCGTGCTCGCGGTCGCGGGGGCGGTCGGCCTCGGCCTCGCGATCGCGTCCTACGTCGAAGGTGTCAGGGACCCGCAGTCCTTCGGCGTGCTCGGCGCCGTCGTCTATCTCATGTACGCCCTGGTCCCGTCCGTGCTCGCACTGCCGGTCGGGATCCTGCAGGCCAGGCGCGGCTGGGCCCCGCGGTGGCGGACCCGCAGCACCGTCGTCCTGGCGGCGCTCGCGCCGGTCGCGATGGTGGCCCTCCTGCTGGTCGTTGCGATCGGCAATGTCTTCGCCTGACGCAGGTCCGCGCCCCTAGGTTGTCGCGATGGAGCAGACGCCGATCCACCACCACTACGAGACCGCGTTCGACGAGGACCAGCGCCTGCGCCAGGGCCTCGGACGGCTCGAGCTCGCACGCGTCCAGGAGATCGTGCGGCGGCACCTGCACCCGGCGTCGCGCGTGGTCGACGTCGGCGGGGCCACGGGGGTGCATGCCGAGTGGCTGCTGGACGACGGGCACACCGTGCACCTGGTCGACCTGCTACCCGGGCACGTCGCGCGGGCCACGGAGAACCTCGGGTGGCACGACCGGTTCTCCGCGTCCGTCGGCGACGCCCGCGCGCTCGACCGGCCCGACGCGTCGGCGGACGCCGTCCTGCTCCTCGGCCCGCTCTACCACCTGACCGACCGCGCGGACCGGCTGGCCGCGTGGCGGGAGGCGGCCCGCGTCGTCGTCCCCGGCGGGGTGGTGGTCGCGATGGCGATCTCGCGGTTCGCGTCCTTGTTCGACGGGCTCGCGCAGGCCTACCTGTTCGACCCCGCGTTCCGCGCGATCGTGACACAGGACATCGCCACCGGCGTGCACGAGAACCCCACCGGCGACCCCCGCTGGTTCACTACCGCCTACTTCCACCGACCGGAGGAGCTGCCCGCGGAGGCGTCGGAGGCAGGGCTGGAGGTCCGGGAGACGGTGGGGGTCGAAGGGCTGGCGCACTGGGTCAAGCCGTTGGCCTCGGCCCTCGACGACGCGGACCGCCGGGAGGTCGTGCTGGAGTCCGCGCGGGTGATCGAGGCGGAACCGAGCCTGCTCGGTCTCAGCTCCCACCTGGTCACGGTCGCCACCCGGCTATCGAAAGTGCACCCCTGAGCGAGCCGAAAAGGTTAGGCGCATCGACGCGCCTCTCCCTGCGCCGGACGGTGGGCGGGTCAGCTGCCTGCCCCACGGAGGGATGATCCGGTGCCTCGCTCGACGTTCCGCCCCATCGTCGTCGCCCTGGCGGTGGCCGCGCGCGCGGCCACCGCCGTCGTCACCGACATCCCGAGAACCAGCACGCCCGCCGCGGCGGCGTTCCAGGCCGCGGTCGAGAACGAGGGCGCGGACTGTCCCGTCGCGAGCCTGCCCGACGCGGGCGCCCTGCCCACCAATGCCACGCTGCCCGACCCGTTCAGGAAGCTCAACGGGACCCGCATCACGACGAAGGCCGACTGGCGCTGCCAGCGCGAAGAGACCAGGCGCCTGGCGGAGAAGTTCGTCTACGGCGAGAAGCCCGGCAAGCCGGCCGGCGTCACCGGCACGGTCTCCCGCACGAGCATCACCGTGAACACGTCCCACCAGGGCAGGAGCTCCACCTTCTCCGCGAGCGTCCAGCTGCCCAGCGGCACCGGACCCTTCCCCGTCATCGTCGTGCTCGGCGGGTTCGGGGCGGACACCGCCGCGATCCGGGCGGCCGGGGCCGCCACGATCAGCTACGACCCGTACGCGGTCGGCCGGGAGGGCACCGCCCGGAACAACAAGCAGGGGGCGTTCTACACCCTCTACGGCGCCACCAGCAGCACCGGACTCCTGATGTCCTGGGCCTGGGGTGTCAGTCGGATCATCGACGTCATCGAGCAGTCGGACGGCAGCATCCTGCGGGCCGACGCCACCGGGGTCACCGGGTGCTCGCGCTTCGGCAAGGGGGCGTTCGTGGTCGGCGCCTTCGACCAGCGCATCGCCCTGACCATGCCGATCGAGTCGGGCAGCGCCGGGGTGCCGATCTTCCGCGGCATCCCGGGCGAGGGCGCCCAGAGCCTGAGCAGCGCGTACGGCGAGCAGCCGTGGCTGGGCGATGGCTTCGGCACGTTCACCGGGAGCCCGAACCGGCTGCCGGTGGACACCCACCAGGTCGTGGGGCTGGTGGCGCCGCGCGGGCTGTTCATCATGGACAACCCGCACATCGCCAACCTGGGCCCCCGCTCCGCCAGCGTCGCGGCGCTGGGCGGCGCAGAGGTCTACAAGGCGCTCGGTGCCGGCGGGAACCTCACGTACTGGTCCGACGTCACGGACGGGACGCACTGCGCCAACCGGGCCGAGTGGCGCACGCCGCTGCAGCAGCACATCCAGAAGTTCCTGCTCGGCACCGGCAGCTCCGCCGGCACCCTCCGGATCTCGAGCCGGGCGCAGGGCCGCCTGGCGGACTGGGCCGACTGGCAGACGCCGGTCCTGGGTGACGGACCCACGCCGACACCGACGCCCACCTCCAGCGACACGCCGACCCCGACGCCCACCCCGACCCCGACCCCGACCCCGACACCGACCTCCACCCACCCGCCCGTCGGCGGCTGCACGGCGACCGCATCGGTCAACCAGTGGCCCGGCGGGTTCGTCACCACCATCCGGGTCACCGCCGGCTCGTCGGCGATCACCCGGTGGAACGTCGGCCTGACGCTGCCGCCCGGCGCCACCATCACCCACTCCTGGAGCGCCGACCGCAGCGCCAGCACGGGCGTCGTCCAGCTGACAAACGTCGCCTACAACGGCTCACTCGGCGCCGCGCAGTCGACCGAGCTCGGCTTCCAGGCCACGGGCACCGCGGGCAGCATGACGCCGACCTGCAGCGTCGGCTGACTACTCCGGGGCGGCCGCCCACACGCCCAGCTCGTTGCCCGCCGGGTCGTGGAAGTGGAAGCGGCGGCCGCCCGGGAAGTCGTAGGGGCCGTTGACGACGGTCCCTCCGGCGGCGATCACGGACTTCACGGTGGCGTCCAGGTCCTCGGAGAACAGCTGCACGAAGGGTCCGCCGGTGCCGGGCACGCCCTCTGCGTCGAGCCCACCCACCTCACCGTCACCGGAGGCGGAGCGGATGCCGGCGTAGCCGGGGCCGTAGGTGTTGAACTCCCAGCCGAACGCGCGGGAGTAGAAGTCGATCGCCGTCGGCAGGTCCGGTGCCGCGATCTCGACGTAGTCCAGGGTGTGGTGGGTCGGGTTCATGCGCACGACGCTAGGACCTGCCACCGACACGACCGGCTACCGCAGGGTGATCGGGAACGGACCTCCCACAGCGGTGCGAGGCGACGGGGTGCCGGAGCCGTCGTCGGCGAGGAGCACGTCGTACACGTACACGTCGTACGTCCCCGGCTCCGCCCACCCCGTCTCGCTGGTCCGGCTGCACTGCACGAACCACTGGAACACCTCGGCCCCGAACGACTCGCCGCCGCCGACGTCGAACGTGGCACCCGAGTCGAACCGGCCGAGCAGCGCGTCCTCCGCCTGGGTCACGACGAGGCCCTGCTCGTCGACGAGCACCGCGTGCAGCGACTGCGGCACCCGTCCCTGGAGCCGGTCGGAGCCGGTCGCCGTGAGCGTGACGGGCGCGTGCAGGCCGCCGTCCCGGGCGCCCTCCAGCGCGGCAGGGTCGACCGTGACGGTGAAGTCGGGGTCGACGGCCGGCACCGGCTGGCCGCACACCGGCAGCCGGTCGAGGAAGTCCACCGCCGGGCGCGTGCCGTCCCCGCCGAAGGTGACGGGCGCGAGCTCGACGGTCTCCGGGCCGCCCTCGTCGTGCGCGTACACCCGGTACGTACCGGCCAGCGGACGTCCGGTGCGGCAGTCGACGGCGTCGAACAGACCGTAGACCGACGTCCTGCCGCTCATGTCGGTGGCCCCCGCGGGCGGGATCTGCCGTGACGGGTCGGACCAGAAGACGACGGTCCCGTCCTCGTCGACGAGCATGGTCGTCAGCCGGGCCAGCCCGTCACCCGCGGGCTCGCCAGGCACGTCCGCCGTCGTCCAGACGTCCAGGCGCATCGTGCTCCCCGCGCGATCGGGCGCGTAGGCCGCGGTCGCGCGGTCGAGGGTGCCGACGGTGACGCCCCCCTGCACCTCGATCACGGGGTCGTCCACCAGGTCGAGGGCGAAGGCCGCACCGCACGGGGCCCCGCCCGCCGCCCACCCGGCCACCGCGCCCAGCGGCTCGACGGTCGGGCTGGGGCTCGGGGCCACGGTGGCCGTGGCGAAGGGAACCTCCGCGGGCACGGTGACCGGACGGCCGCCCGGCAGGGTCAGCGACGCCACGACGGCACCCACCACCGCCACGCCACCGACGGAGCGGACGACGACGCCCTGGGTGCGCCGCCGCTGGATGCGGGCCTGCACGCCCCCGACCTCCACGGGCCGCAGCGCGCCCTGTGCCTGCGCCGCGATGTCGTCCAGCGCGCGTCCGAAGTCCATGCTCATCTCGCATCTCCGTGGGTCATCAGGATGGTGGCCGACGCGTCGGCGTCCGGTGCGTCGAGCGGACCCAGGAGGTTCTCCAGGCGCCCGACGGCCACGCTGAGGTAGCGCTTCACGGTGCCGACCGCCAGGCCGAGGCGGTCGGCGATCTCCGGGACGGTGAGGTCGTCGTAGTAGCGCAGGACCACGCAGGCGCGCTGCTGCGGTGACAGCTGCCGCAGTGCCGCCTGCACGTCGCTGCGGGCACCGACCGCGTCCGCGGGGCCGTCCTGGCGCTCGCCGCGGACGACCAGGTGCCGCACCCGCTCCCACTGCCGGCGTCGGCGGTAGGTGTCGATCCACGTCGAGAGGATCGCCGTCCGCACGTACCCCTCTGCCGAGCCGATCTCCACGTGCCGGCCCCGGACGAACGTCTTGACCAGCGCGTCCTGCACCAGGTCCTCGGCGTCCCGCAGGTTGCCGGTGAGCAGGTACGCGTACGCCCCGAGCGCTGCGCCGCGGTCGCGGGCCATGACGGCCATGACCTCGTCGCTGCGCTGCCGTCGCTCGTCCATGTGGTCCTCTCGGCGGTGGTGGGCACCACCTTCCACCCCCAAGGACGGACATCTGCGCCGGAACGTTGTGGGCCGTGTCCTGCGAACCGACGAGGGCCTCCCCCGTCAGCCGCCGGCTCGTGCCTCCAGGACCGTCAGGTCCCGCTCCGCATACCTGCGGTGCCACCACTCCTCGTTGAGCACCACCAGGAGCGGCTCGCGGACCGGGAAGGTCGCGTCCTCGTCGGGCCACCCCGGACCGACCAGCGGCTCGGTCGTCCGGTCCAGCTGCTCGTCCGTCAGGTCGTCGACCACCCGGCGCACCACGGCCATCGCCTCCAGGCGCAGGGCCAGCGCCTCGTCCAGGGTCGGTCGAGCGTCCCGGTCGTGCGGCACCCCCGGGCGCGGTCGCATCTCGTCCCACGGCAGCGACAGGGGGTGCCACGGGCTCGGGACGCCCAGGATCCCCCGGGCCACCCACGACTCCGACGCGAACGCCAGGTGGCGCAGGGTCTGGATGAACGACCACTCCTCGGCGACCGACTCGTGCAGGAGGTCCGGCGGCAGCCGGCGGGCGCGCGCCACGGTGGCGGCCCACAGCTGCTCGTTCACGTCCCAGGCCTGTCGGAACCCGTCGGCGGTGGTCGGTCGGAACAGCGGCTTCTCGGGGTGGCGGCGCTCCAGCTCCGCCTCGATCAGCGGGGCGACGTCGATCCCGTTGATGACGACGTCGACGACGTCCCCGTCGATGGTGCTGTGGGTGATCTCGACGCCGCGCATGACGACGCCGTGGAACCCGACGGCGCGGAACGTGGAGCCGGTCAGGTCCACCATCGTGAACCGTGAGCCCTGCATGTCGGCGTCCTGGAACCGCGAGCCGCGCAGGTCGGAGAGGTCGCTCATACCGGTCAGGCTAGGACGGACCTCCCACAGAGGATCAGGCCGGGCGCTCCAGGCGCGCACTCAGGTACCGCAGCGTCCCGGCGGCGAACCCCTCGGGGTTGCGCGTCCCCTCGAGCCCGGCGAACGGCCGCAGCGCCCGCTGGAACGGGCGGGGGATCCACTCCCGGACCAGCTCGGTCTTGCGGGCGTCGTCCAGCCGCAGCGCGTGCAGCACCTCCGCGGTGATGTCACGGTGCTCGACCGCCACCAGACCGCTCGACGTCAGCTGCGCGCGGGTGGTGCCCACGTCGGCCGCAGTACGCAGGTCGGCCCAGACGAACGCGCCGCCGGGGCGCAGGACCCGGTGCACCTGCGCGACGAACGCCTCCATGTCCGCGTAGCAGTGCGAGGACTCCACGTTGACGACGACGTCGAACGACTCGTCAGCGAACGGGAGCGCCTGCGCGTCGCCCTGCACGAACCGCAGGCCGGGGCCCGTGCGGTCTCGGCGGGACAACGACACGGCGGACGCGGCGAAGTCGACGCCCGTCGTCGACCGCGGCCCGAGCGACCGGCTCACCCACGACGCCCCACCGCCACGGCCGGACCCCACCTCCAGCACGTCGGCGCCGGCCACCTCCACGCCGTCGAGCACGTGCGCGTACAGCTGGACGCAGTACCGGTCCACCTCGTCCGCGGCGTCCAGGACGAGCGGGGCGCCCGCCGGGTCCACCGGGGCGTAGCCGTAGTTCATGAACGCCCACTCCGGGCGTCGGACGCGCGCGCCCAGCAGCTCGTAGGTGGCCCGCCAGGCGAGCTGTCGCAGACGCATCCCGGCACGCTACCGGGCGGCTCAGCCGTAGAAGCTCGTCAGCAGCTCGAAGACCACGATGCCGGGCCAGATGATCGCCTTCGGGATGGCCAGCACGAACATCCAGAACGTGTCCGCCTGCTGGAAGTAGAAGACCGCTGCCCCGAAGAACCCGAGCCCGTAGACGGCCCCGCCTCCGGCACCGGACGACCTGCTGGCCATGTCACTCCTCGCTCGCGTCGGCCCCTGCCCCGTGGGCAACCGTTCACCCGTGCACGGTTGCGGGTCAAGGCGCCGAGTGGCCCCATCCGGGCGACCGGCGTACAACGGAAGACCCGCCGGTCGACGACGAAGGGCAGGCCCCGATGCGCTGGATCACCGGTCCCCTCGCTGTCTCGCTCACCCTCGGCCTCGTGCTCGGTGCCACGGCCGCCGTCGCAGGCCCACCCGAGCGCGGCGGCGGGGGTTCGACGCCGTACACCAACCCGGTGAGCGCGGGCTTCGCGGACACCTACGCCGACCCCGCGGTCATCCGCGGCAAGGACGGCTGGTGGTACGCGTACGGCACCACGGACCCGCTGCGGGAGGGCGAGGGGACGCGCCACCTGATCCCGATGTCCCGGTCGGCCGACCTGGTGACCTGGGAGTACGTCGGCGACGCGTTCACCGAGGACACGCGTCCGGCCTGGGCGGACCGCGACCGCGGCGCGGCCCTGTGGGCGCCCGACGTCCGGTACGTCGACGGCCAGTACCGGATGTACGTCGTCGTCACGGAGACCACCCTCACCCCCGAGCCGAGCGACAACGCGATCGGCGTCGCGACCGCCCCGACGCCGACGGGACCGTGGACGCCGTCCGGCACCCCGGTGGTCGGTCCGCGGCCAGGGGCCGGGGGCGGCTTCCTGTGGACGTTCGACCCGTCCCACGTGGTCGGCCCGGACGGCACCGAGCACCTGTTCTACGGGTCCTACTACGGCGGTATCTGGGTCACGGAGCTGTCCGACGACGGCTCGACCGCGGTCGGCGAGCCCGTGCAGGTGGCCATCGACAACAAGTACGAGGGCGCGTACGTGGTCCAGCGCGACGGCTGGTGGTACCTGTTCGCGTCGTCGGCCAACTGCTGCGCCGGACCGACCACCGGCTACAGCGTGCACGTCGGGCGCTCGCGGGACCTGACCGGTCCGTACCTGGACCGCGAGGGTGTCCCGCTGAACCAGTCGCGCGCGGGCGGCACCCCGGTGCTCGCACCGAACGGCAACCGGTGGGTCGGCACGGGGCACAACGCGGTGGTGACCGACCTCGCCGGTCAGGACTGGATCGTCTACCACGCGATCGACCGGTCGGACCCGTATCTGGACGGCACCGACGGGATCAACGAGCGGCCGATGCTGCTCGACCGGCTGGACTGGGTGGACGGATGGCCGACCGCGCGGGCCGGAGCGTGGGCGTCGGAGGACCGCGAGCGCGGTCCGGTGACAGGCGCGACAGACTTCGAGCCGGGCGTCCCGCGCGGCTGGACCACGGCGGGCCGCTGGGCGACCGACGACGAGGCGGACGTCGGGCGGCACCTGGTGTCGCGCGGCGAGGCGTCCCTGACCCGACGGGTGCCGGGTCGTGACGTGCGGGTCGAGGCCGACCTCCGGTTCGACGCGACCGGCACCTCCGCGGGCGGCCTCACCGTCGGCCAGCACCGGCGCGGCGGGTTGCGGGCGACGGTGGACCCGGTGGCCCGCGAGCTGGTGCTGGAGCTCGGTGGACGGTCCGCGGCCCGTGCGTCCGCGCCCTTGCCCGCGGACCTGGACCTCGCCGACTGGCTCGCGCTCGCCCTGACCGTGCGCGACGGCACGGCGACCGCGGAGCTCACGCACGCGCGGCTCGGGGACCCGCTCGCGGTGGTGGCCCTCGACGTCCCCCGCCGAATCGCCGCAGCCGGACGCGCCGGGGCCACGGCCACCGGACCGGGCGTCCGGGTCGACAACCTCAGCGCCCTGCCGGCCGCGAAGCTGGTCGACGAGGCCGTGCCGCTCCCGGAGCCCGGCGCGCTCGACCCCGCGCTCAGCGACGAGATCGAGGGCTCCGCGCTCGGTCCGGGCTGGACCCCGGTGCGTGACCCGCAGGTGACGGTGGCGGACGGCGTGCTGCGCTGGCCCACCGAGGCGGGCGACCTGGTCGGCACGGGCAACGATGCCGGCCTGCTGCTGCGGGACGTGCCGGAGACCGACTGGGTCGCCGAGACGCGGCTGACCATCGACCTCGGCACCGACACCGTCCGCAACTACCAGCAGGGCGGGCTGATCGCCTACGTCGACGACGACCGCTGGGCCCGGCTGTCGCACGTCGCCATCTGGAACACCCGCCAGACCGAGCTCGGCACCGAGCAGCCGTACGCCGGCCGGCTGGCGTACGGGGGGACCATCGTCGGGCCACCCGCCGAGACCACCTGGCTGCGGCTGGCGCACCGGACGGACGTGTCCGGTGAGCACGAGGTGCAGGCGTTCACCAGCACCGACGGACGCACCTGGGTCGCCGGCGGCGTGTGGACGTTCCCGGCGGGCTCGGACCTGCAGGTGGGTCTGCTCTCGCACGGCGGCGTCGGCGCGACCGCGCAGTTCGACTACCTGCGCGTCTACCGGTGACGCCTGCTCAGGCCACGGGTTCCAGATAGACCCGCGGAGCCAGACGGTCCACCGCCCGGTCCCCGACGACAAGACCGAGCCCGAGGCGGTGCAGGACGCGGGCGACGTCGTCGGCGTGCAGCGACCCGTGCCGTTCGAGCACCAGCTGCACCCGGCCGTGCGCGCGCTCGACGCGGTGCAGCCCGAGCACGGTGGTCGACACCGGGAGGTGCCGCCAGACACGGGCACGGGCGGCGGCCTCGTCGGCGTGCTCCAGGACCACCAGGGCGGTGCCCAGCTCCGCACGCAGCCCGTCGACGCGCCAGTGCACCGGCGCGTCGTGACCGCCCGTGACGTGCCGGGACCGGTTGGCCGACGAGATCGCGAGCGGCTCGTCGCCCATCGCCCTGGCCGCTGCAGCGAGGAACACCTGCGACGGGCACGCGTCCCCGGGCACGATCACCTGGGTGGTCGTCGTGCCCCGGTCCTGGGCGGTCAGCCCGGCGGGGACGTGCCCCGCGGCCGGTCCACGGAACCCGAACGGGCCCAGTGCGCAGAACGCGTCGACCACGTCCTGCACCAGGGTGCGGGAGACGCCGACCGGCAGGGCGGCCAGGTCGAACGCGTCCAGGACGCGGCCGGTCGGCGCCGTCACGCTGCCGGTCTGGTCCAGCGGCCGGCCCTTCAGCGCGTTGAGCCGCCTGACCCGGTCCCCCCGGGCGGTGAGGGCGTAGATGCCGCCGAACCCGTGGGCCACGGGGTGGCCGTCGGCCAGCAGCGCAGCGGCCAGGCGCGCGTCGGCCGGACGGTCGAGGATCAGACGGGCGTGGTCGTCGAGCATGGCTGGGCCTCCCGGGGGTCATCGGGAAGGACCGCGCGGAGGCCGGGCAGATACCGGCGGCCGGTGGCATCGTGGGGTGTCATGACTGTGGTCCTCGACATCACGATCTCGCTCGACGGCTTTGTCACCGCCCCGAACGCCGGGCCGGACTACGGGCTCGGCGACGACGGCCTGCCCCTGCACGAGTGGGCGATCGGCGACCGGACCGACGACGACGTCCGCGTGCTGGCCAGGGCGACGGCGGCCACGGGCGCCGTAGTGATGGGCCGGCACACGTTCGACGTCGTCGACGCCCCGGGCGGCTGGAACGAGGAGCGCCACTACGGCGCGGACCAGGGCGACGAGCCGCCCCCGTGCTTCGTCGTCACCCACCACCAGCCCGAGCGGGTGCGGCTCACCGACCGGATGGTCATCGTCACCACCGGCCTGCGCGACGCGATCGCGCAGGCCACCGCCGTGGCCGGGGACAAGGACGTGGTGATCATGGGCGGCGGCGAGCTGGGCGGTGCGGCGCTGCGCGAGGGGGTCGTCGACCGCGTCCACCTGCACGTCGCGCCGCTCCTGCTCGGAGCGGGCACGCCGCTGTTCGATGGGACGCGGCTGTCCCTGCGGCTCGACGAGGCCGCCACCGTGATCACGCCCCACGCGGCGCACCTCTGCTACGAGGTCGTGCGCCCGTGACCGCCCTGCGAGCCGTCGACTGCGTGCGGCTCCCCGTGCCGGACCTCGACGCCGGCCTGGCGTTCTACTGCGACCGCCTCGGGCACGAGCTGCTCTGGCGGTCGGACACCGCCGCCGCGGTGCGGCTCCCCGACGACGACGCGGAGCTGGTGCTGCAGGTCGAGCGGCCGGAGCCCGAGGTCGACCTCCTCGTCGGCTCCGTGGACGAGGCGGTGGCGGAGGTCGTCGCCGCCGGGGGATCCGTCGTCGATCCCGCATCCGACATCCCCGTCGGACGGGTGGCGCGCGTGGCCGACCCGTTCGGCAACGTCCTGACGGTCCTCGACCTGAGCCGCGGTCGCTACGGCACGGACGGCGACGGCCAGGTCCTCGGGGTGCGCCCGGCCTGACGCGCGCCGCACTCCTCATGGCGACGTGTCGGTGGGCGGTGGGACGGTGGTCGCATGGAGATCACACGCCTGCAACCGGCCGGTCTCGTGGTGAGCCCGGCATTCAGCCATGTCGCCGTCGTGCCCGCGGGCGCGACGACCATCTACGTCGGCGGCCAGAACGGCGTCGACGACACCGGCGCGGTCGTCTCGGCCGACGTCGCCGAGCAGTCGGTCCGCACCATCGACAACGTGAGCACCGCGCTCGAGGCCGCGGGTGCCTCGCTCGCCGACGTCGTGCAGTGGACGGTGCTCATCGCCGAGGAGGCCGACCTCGCGGCCGCCTACGGTGCCATCGCCCCGCGGCTCGCCGGCGCCGGCAAGCCGCCGCTGGTCACCGCCGCGCGCGTCGCCGGACTGGGGGTGCCCGGCGCGCTCATCGAGGTGAGCGCGATCGCGGCCGTGCTGCCGACCTGAGCTCGTCGAGCACCGCCCAGCCCTCCGACCAGTCGCCGAGGCGAGAGGCCGCGTTGATGTGCCCCTTGCTCCCGACCTGCACCAGGTCGCCGCCGACCGCAGCAGCGATCCCCGCGGCGTGCTCCGGCGTGCCGTAGGGGTCGTCGTCCGCCACGACGACGACCGTGCGGAACGGCAGCCGCGCGGGCACCCACCGGTCGAACCCGACCGCGCGCCCGGGGAAGGCCGGTCCGTGCACGTCCGGGGGCGCGACGAGGAGCGCACCGACCACGCCGTCGCCGACGTGCTCGGCGGCCCACTGCAGGACGAGCGTGCAGCCCAGGCTGTGCGCCACCAGGAGCGCGGGGCCGTCGATCCCGTGGATCGTCGCCTCGAGATCACTGACCCACTCGTTCCGCACGGGGTGGTCCCACGAGCGGTGCTCCACCCACACGCTGCCGGTCAGCCGGTCGTGCCAGCGACGCTGCCAGTGGTCGGGGTCGGAGTTGCCGATCCCGGCGACGAACACCACGGTCGGATCGCTCATGTGCGGACCTCGCTCCTACGTCGGCTGGTCGGGTTCCGGAGCGTAGGGGCGAGCGCGCGGCGCGAGGGCGCGGTGGGCGCCGGTTGTCGGGATCCCGCCGGAACGCGGCAGGATCTCGACCCCCGGCGACCACTCACTCGTAGGCGACCGCGTCGAGCACCTTCATGCGGGCGGCCCGCGACGCCGGCCACACAGCGGCGAGCACCCCGACCACCACGGCGAGGACGAGCATCCCGGCGAGGCTCCCCCACGGGATGACCAGCGTCGACAGGCCCTCGTCGGCGAACAGCGTCGGGAGGGTCGACGCGAGCGCCACACCCACCACCAGGCCCAGCACCGTGCCGAACACCGCCGTGAGCACCGACTCGATGGTCACCGTGCCCGCCAGCTGCAGGCGCCCGAGGCCGACGGCCCGCAGCAGCCCGATCTCCCGCGTCCGCTCGATCACGGACAGGGCGAGCGTGTTGACGATGCCCAGCACGGCGATGACGACCGACAGCCCGAGCAGCGCGTAGAGGATGACCAGCACCTGGTTCACCTGGTCGGCGATGCTCGACACGAACTCCTCACGCGTGAGGACCGAGACCACGACGTACGGGGCGACGGTCTGGGCGACAGCATCCTGCAGCTGCGCCGTGCTCACGCCGTCCGCCGCCGACACCAGGATCGTGTCGACCATCTGCTGCTCACGCGGCAGCAGGTCGTCCAGCACCGCCCGGTCGACGACGAGCGGCGAGCCGAGGATGTTCGTCGTGAAGACCGCCGTGACGGTCAGGTCCTGCGGTCCGCCGGTGCCGCTCACGCTCAGCGTGTCGCCGACCGCCCAGCCGTGCTCGTCCGCGGCCGACTCCAGGACGGCGACCTCCCCGGCACCGAGCCCGTCGAGCGAGCCGTCGACCACGTCGACCTCGACCGAGCCGCCCAGCGTCCCGGAGTCCAGGCCGATCACGTACTGCACCTCGGGTGCCGCGTCACCGACCGCGACGCCCAGCGGGGCGAACGCGATCGGGTCCGCACGGCCGGCCTCCGGCATCGCGACGACGTCGTCGACCGCACCGGCGGGGATCACCATCGTCGCGGACCGCACCACCACGTCGGCGTTCGTCTGCGCCTCGACCACGCCCGCGACGGACTGCTGCGCGGTCACGGCGATCACCGACACCGCGCCCACCAGCGCCATGCCGATCATGAGGGCGCCGGCCGTGTTGGCGGTCCGGCGCGGGTTGCGCACCACGTTGCCGCGGGCCAGCCGCCCGACGGGCCGCAGCAGCCGCACGAACGGCCAGGCGAGGACCCCGACGGCCGACCGCGCCACCACCGGCGAGAGCATGAGCACCCCCACCAGCACCGCGGCCGCGCCGGTGCCGAGCCAGACCTCCGCGGACTCAGCCTCCGGCCGCAGCAGGGCGACCACCAGCGAGGCCACCCCGGCCCCCGTGACGAGGAGCCCGCCGAGCGCGCGCCAGCGCAGGGTCCGCTCGGGGGTCGCCACGTCGTCGCGCATAGCCTCCACGGGGGGCACGACGGCCGCCCGCCGTGCAGGCAGCGCGGCCGCGAGGACGCTGACGAGGGTGCCGACGAGGAGCGACACGACGACGGTCGTCACGTCGAGCGGGATGGTCCCCACGAGGTCCATCCCGACCGAGCCGAGCCCGACCCGCAGGGCCGAGACGAGCCCGAGCCCACCCGCGATGCCGAGCGCGGACCCGAGCAGGCCCACGACCGCGGCCTGCACGAGCACCGAGGAGAACACCTGCACCGGCGACGCCCCGACGGCCCGCAGGAGGGCGAGCTCACGCATCCGCTGCCGCACCGACATGGCGAACGTGTTGGAGATGATGAACGCCCCGACGAACAGGGCGATCGCCGCGAAGACGAGGAGGAACGTGGTGACGAAGCCGAGCTGGCTGGCGATCTCGGTCTTGTTCTCGGCGCGCAGCGCGTCACCCGTGACCACCTCCAGGCCGTCGGGGGCGAGCGCGGAGATCCGGTCGACGACCGTCGCGACGGACGTGCCGTCCGCCGCGTACACCGCGATGTCGTTGACCCCACCCTCGGGTGCCAGCACGTCCTGACCGGTCTGCGGGTCGACGAGCACGATGGTCGCGCCCGCCATCGGGCCGCCGAGGTCGACACGGCCGACGACCTCCACCTGGGTGACCTCGCCGCCGAGCACGGCATCGGTGGTGTCGCCGACCGCGAGGCCGGACGAGTCCAGCGTCGCCGTCTCCAGCGCGACCTCGCCGGGCCGCTGCGGTCCGCGCCCCTCGACCACGTCGAGCGACGGGTCGTCCGGCACGTACATCAGCGCGAAGGACGGTGCCTGGGTGCTCTGCACGGCGGTCCCGTCCGCGCCGACCAGCACGATCGGCCCCGAGACGCCGGGCACCGCGTGGGCGACCCCCTCGACGGCCGCGATCTGGTCGACCAGGTCCCGCGGCACGCTCTCGCCCGTCGCGTTGGCGGTGCCCGTGACGACGGACGACCCCTCGGCCTGCAGCACGCGCACGTAGACGTCGCCGGGTGCGGCGGCGTCGACGATCCCGTCGAACGTGCCGGAGAGCATGGTGCGCAGGGCGAACGTGCCGGCGACGAAGGCGACCCCCAGCGCGACGGCCAGCACGGACAGCAGGAACCTCACCAGGTGCGCGCGGATGCCGCGCAGCGCGACGCGTCCCATCACACACCCACGGTCTGCGCGCGCAGGACGGAAGCGCCCGGGCGCAGCGCCGCGAGCGCTGCGAGGACCGACTCGGGCGTCGGGTCGGCGAGCTCGCCGACCACCCGTCCGTCGGCCAGGAACAGGACGCGGTGGGCGTAGGACGCGGCGGTCGGGTCGTGCGTCACCATGACCACGGACTGTCCGAGCTCGTCCACGGACCGGCGCAGGAACCCGAGCACCTCCGCGGACGAGGTGGAGTCGAGGTTGCCGGTGGGCTCGTCGGCGAAGACGACCGCGGGCCGGGACACGAGGGCGCGCGCGCAGGCGACCCGCTGCTGCTGCCCGCCCGACAGCTCCGACGGCTTGTGGCTGAGCCGGTCGGCCAGACCGACGGCCTGCACGACCGCGTCGAGGTGCGCCTTGTCGACGGGCCGGCGGGCGATGTCCAGCGGCAGCGTGATGTTCTCCAGCGCCGTGAGCGTGGGCACCAGGTTGAACGCCTGGAAGATGAACCCGAGGCGGTCGCGGCGCAGCCTGGTCAGCTTGCGCTCGTTCATGCCGCTGACCTCGAGCCCGTCGACGACGACCGTCCCGGCGTCGGAGCGGTCGAGGCCGGCCATGCAGTGCATGAGCGTCGACTTCCCGGAACCGGACGGCCCCATGATCGCGGTCATCTCTCCACGACCAAAGTCGACGTCCACCCCCGCGAGGGCGTGCACCGCCGTGTCGCCCTTGCCGTAGGTCTTCACGAGCCCGCGGGCGCTCGCGATGGGAGTGGTCGGTTCGTTGGTCATGGGTCCTCACCTCAGTGCACGTCCGGACAGCCGTTCCGTGACCATGGTCCCGCCGTCCGCATGCGCGCCGCATCGGTGATGTCCCTGGTCAGGCCCTGATTCGACCCTGAGCGGTACGATCGCCCGATGCTGAGCGCGGAGTGGATCGAGCACGTGCGCCCGGGTGACCGCGAGCGCCTCGGGTGGATCCGGCCGGACGGTGACGCGTTCGCCGCCGTCGACGTCCTCGGGCGTGACCTGACCGGTCCGGTCGAGTGGCTGGAGGCGGAGGAGGCGCTCGAGGAGCGTGGGCTCGGCTGGCTGTCCGACCTGTGGGAGCTCGACCTGCCGGACGGCACCCGGGCGCGCGTCCGCATCGTCGAGGTGACCCCGGATCGCGTGGTGGTGCAGACCGACGACTTCGGCGCGGTGGACGTCGACGTGACGCGGCACGTGCTCGAGTTCCCGGCACCGGACACGTTGCGGCCCTTCGAGGGCGACGCGTCCGTGATGGACGCGTTCGGCCACTCCGCGCGATGACTCCGCGCTGGAACCACAACCTGCACTACCACCGCCTGATCCTGGACGCCGTGCCGGCCGACGCCACGACCGCGCTGGACGTCGGCTGCGGCGAGGGCGTGCTGGCGCGCGACCTGCGCGGCCGCGTCCCGCAGGTGACCGGCATCGACCTGCACGAGCCGAGCATCGCGCTGGCCCGCGCGACGGGCGGGACGGGCATCGAGTACGTGTGCGGGGACGCGCTGACCCACCCGATGGGACCGTTCGACGTCGTGGCCTCCGTCGCCACGTTGCACCACCTCGACGCCCGCGCGGGGCTCCGCCGCTTCGCGGAGCTGGTGCGACCGGGCGGGCGCCTCGTCGTCGTCGGCCTCGCCCGCAGCGACGGCCTGCGCGATGCTCCCCGCGAGCTCGGCGCGGTGGTCGCGCACGCGGTCGCCGTGCGGCGTCGCGGGTACTGGGAGCACTCCGCCCCGCAGGTGTGGCCGCCCCCGGGGACCTACGCGGGGATGCGCGCGCTGGTGCGCGAGGAGCTGCCGGGGGCCCGGTTCCGGCGGCACCTGTACTGGCGCTGGTCGCTCGTGTGGGACAAGCCCGGTCCCTGCTGACCACCCAGCTCGTCGGGACCTGGCGGTCGGCTGCGCGATGGAGTGGACGTTACCGACGCTCGGCGCGGTCGAGCTCATGGTCAACGTGATCCTGTTCGCACCGGTAGCCCTGCTGGCCGGCGTGCTGACCCGGCGGCCCGTCGCGGCGCTGCTCGGCGCCAGCGCGGCGTCGCTGGTGGTCGAGGCGGTGCAGGCGTTCGTCACGGTGCTCGGCCGGAGCTGCTCGACCGACGACTGGCTCTCCAACACTCTCGGCGCGCTGCTGGGCGCCCTGCTCGCGGTGGCCGCGCTCCGCCTCGCGCGGGCCACCGGTGAGCCGCCGCCGAGCTGACCGGGTCAGCCGCCGGTCGTGGCCTGCGCGTCCAGCCGCTGCGAGGCCAGCCACCCGAGGGCGACGTCGGCGACGACCCGCCAGCCCGCGTCGATGGTCAGCGAGTGACCGCGACCGGGGATCTCCTGGTAGTCGGTGACCGAGCCGGGACTGTCCTCGTAGAGCTTGGCGACCTCCAGGGTGACCGCCTTGGGCACGGTGTGGTCCTGGTCGCCGGAGATGAGCAGCAGCGGCCCGCGGACCGCCAGGTGGGTGTCGACCTTCGCCGGCGAGGACCGGGAGAAGTTGGCCGTGGCGTCCTCGAACAGCGGCCGGCCCGGCCCGGGGATCGTCCACTGCTCGAAGAGCGCGTCCGACTCCTCCTGCGAGAGGGCGTTGCCGAAGCTGTAGCGGAACTGCTTGGCCGTCAGGGAGACGGTCCGCTTCTTGTTCGCGGGGTTGCCGAGCACGGGGAACCCGGAGCGGAGCTGGGAGAACGGCAGGGTCTTCACGCCCTTGATCGGCGCCGGGTCGATGGCGACGGCGGCGACCGCCAGGTCGTGGGCCAGGAGCTCCTGGGCGATGAGCCCGCCGAACGAGTGTCCGACGACGATCGGCTTGGCACCGAGCGTCTCGATGTGGTCGGCGTAGTGGTGGCAGATCTGCTCGATGCCCACGTCGTCGAGCGCCGCGGCCGCTGCGCGGGTCGCCTCGACCGTCTCCGCGTCACCTGGCCAGCCCGGTGCGCTCACGTCGTACCCGTGCTCGGCGAACAGCTCCAGCCAGGGCGCCCAGGCAGAGGAGTGGATCCAGAGTCCGTGGATGAAGACGACCGGTGTGCGCATGACGACTCCTGGGTGGTGGGTGGTCAGAGCTGCTTGGTGAACCCGCCGTCGATGAGGAAGTCGGCGCCGGTGACGTTGCCCGCCCGCTCGCTGGCGAGCACCAGGACGAGGTCGGCCACCTCCTCGGGCTCGGTGAAGCGACCGGTGGAGAACCCGCCCGCCTCCTCGATGATGCGTCGGCGGGCCTCGTCGAACGACACGCCCAGGCTCGCCGCCACGGTGGCGGCGACACCGGTCTCGCCCAGCCACAGCGGCGTGGACACGGGACCCGGGCTGACGGTGTTGAAGCGCAGACCGCGCGGTCCGTACTCCTTGGACAGGGACTTGGACAGGTTCCAGACCGCCGCCTTGGTGGCGGAGTAGTCGACGACGCCGGGGTCGGGCAGGTACGCGTTGACGGAGCAGATCGTCACCACCGTCCCCCGGCCGCGCTCGAGGAGCAGGGGGATCGCCGCACGTGTCGTCCGCACGGCGGCCATGAGGGTGAGGTTGAGCGTCGCGAGCCAGTCGTCGTCGCTGACCTCCAGGAACCCGGTGGTCCGCGGCGTGACCGCCCCGACGTTGTTGACGACGATGTCCAGCCCGCCGAAGTGCGAGGACCGGGACACCAGCTCCGCGGGCGCGCCGGCCTCCGAGAGGTCGACGGCCACGGCGAGGACCTGCCCCGTGTCGGAGAGCGCGACCAGCTCGTCGGTGATCGACCTCGCCCCCGCGACGACCTTCGCCCCCTCGGCGACGAGCGCACGCGTGACGGCCAGCCCGATGCCCTTGCTGGCACCCGTGACGACCGCGACCTTGTCCGTGAGACGGAGATCCACGAGCGCGACGCTAGTCCTCGTGCCCGATTTCTCCCTGTCCCTCCTGGTCCCACCCGGAGCGGGCCAGCTCCGCCATCGGCCCCGCGCTCGGGGACCCCGGCTCGGCGAAGTACAGGAAGAGCGACTGGCCGTCGCTGCCCACCAGGGGCAACCGCAGGTAGCGCAGCACGAGGTCACCGACCAGCGGGTGGCGGAGGCGATGGACGCCGTCCCCGACCCGCACCACGTCGTGGCGCTCCCACAGCTCCCGGAACAGGCCGCTGCGGGTCGAGCCCTCCGCGACGAGCGCCTCCAGCCGGGCATCACCGCTGCGGCTCTCGGCCAGGGCGCGCAGCAGCGCCACGGAGCGGGCGGCCAGCCCCTCCCAGTCCCGGTGGAACACCCGTTCCGCCGGGTCGACGAACAGCGAGAGCACCCCGTTCACCCCCGTCCGGAAGCGCGGGTTGAGTGCTCGCGCCAGGGCGTTGGACGCGAGCACGTCGACGTGGCGGCTGTGCACCACCGCGGCCGTGAGCGGCCAGGAGTCGATCAGCCAGCGCGTGGCCTCGTGGACGACAGCGGGCTGCCCCGAGTCCTCGTGCCGGTCGCGGGGCTGGGCGAGTGCGTGCAGGTGGGCGGTGGCCACCGGGTCGAGGTGCAGCGCCCGGGCCAGCGAGTCCAGGACCTGGCGGGACGGGTGGGCGTCGCGCCCCTGCTCCAGCCGCAGGTAGTAGTCGGTGCTGACGCCGGCGAGGACCGCGACCTCCTCGCGCCGCAGGCCGGGGACCCGCCGCTGACCCGCACCCACCGCCAGGCCGACGTCCGCGGGCTGCAACCGCTCGCGCCGCGCTCGCAGGAAGTCGCCCAACCGCCGGTCTACGGTCATGTCGCGCAGGCTAGCGCCGCGGCTGCCGTGCGGACAGGGTGTCGGATCGGGGCCAGGCTGTTCGTTGCAGGGGTGAGCGGCGGCTCAGCACGGGGCGCCCCGAGCAGGAGGAGATGATCCGCGATGCAGTACCTGGTCTCCGTCATCAGCGACGACGACGCACTGGCCACCCCGGACGAGATGGCGGCCATCGACGAGTTCAACGACCGGCTGCAGGCCGACGGGCACTGGGTGTTCGCCGGTGGTCTCGCGGCGCCGAGCACGGCCACGGTGGTCGACAACCGGGACGGGAGAGGGCTGGTGACCGACGGACCCTATGTGGAGACCAAGGAGCACCTCGCCGGCTTCTGGATCATGGAGGCCGCCGACCTCGACGTGGCGCTCGGGCTCGCCACGTCGGGGTCGCGGGCGTGCAACCGCAAGCTCGAGGTGCGGCCGCTGCTGTGAGACCTGTGCCCGTCCAGGAGGCGATCGCCGGTGCCCACCGCGACGAGTGGGCGCGGGTGGTCGCCGCCCTGGCCCGGCGGTTCCGCGACCTCGACCTCGCCGAGGAGGCGGCGGCCGAGGCGTTCGCGACGGCGGTCGAGCGCTGGCCGTCCGACGGCGTCCCGCCGAACCCCGGCGCCTGGCTGACCACCACGGCGACGCGCAAGGCCATCGACCGGGTCCGCCGTGAGAACAAGCGGGACGCCAAGCAGAGGGAGGCCCGGATGCTGCACGACCACCAGGCGTCCGAGCCGCGCGGGGCCGTCGACGACGACCGGCTCCGCCTGATCTTCACCTGCTGCCACCCGGCGCTCTCCCTGGACGCCCGCGTGGCGCTCACCCTGCGTCTGGTCGGCGGGCTGACCGTGCCCGAGATCGCCGGTGCGTTCCTGGTGCAGGAGGCCACGATGGGGCAGCGGATCACCCGCGCGAAGGCCAAGGTGGCGGCGGCGCGCATCCCCTGGCGGGTGCCCTCGGCGGAGGACCTCCCCGCCCGCGTGTCCGGCGTGCTCGCCGTCCTGTTCCTCGTGTTCAACGAGGGCTACCTGGCATCGGGTCCGGGCAGCCCGCCCGTCCGGGACGACCTGACCGCCGAGGCCGTCCGGCTCACCCGCACGGTCCGCGCGCTCCTGCCGCAGGACGGGGAGGTGGCGGGGCTGCTGGCGCTCATGCTCCTGACCCAGGCGCGACGCCGCACCCGCGTGTCCGCGACGGGGGAGCTGGTGCCGCTCGACCAGCAGGACCGCAGCACGTGGGACGCGGCGATGATCGCCGAAGGTCATCGGCTGGTGCGCGAGCGCCTGGCCTCCGGGGACGCCCCCGGTCGCTACCAGCTCCTCGCGGCGATCAGTGCGGTGCACACCTCCGTCGGCGACTGGTCGCAGGTGGTCGCCCTCTACGACCAGCTCGTCGTCCTCGACCCGTCGCCGGTCGTCGCCCTCAACCGGGCGGTGGCGGTCGCGGAGCTCGACGGGCCGGCGGTGGGGCTCGCCCTGGTCGACCGGCTCGGGGACGCGCTCGACGGCTACCACGCCTTCCACGCGACGCGCGCCGACCTGCTGCGCCGGCTGGACCGCGGTCCGGAGGCGCGGGAGGCCTACGACCGCGCGATCGAGCTGGCGGGGAACACGGCCGAGTCCGCCTACCTGACGCGGCGGCGCGCCCAGACCTAGCGGCCGCCGACCTCGGCGACGAGGAGGTCGAGGCGCTCGTCGCCTCGGCCCCGGCGGAGCCGGTCGTGCTGCGCGAGCGTGGTCAGGCCGTGCAGAGCGGCCCACAGCACCTCGGTCAGGGTCTCGAGGTCACGTCCCGCGGCGACGGGCTCGGTCGCGGCACGCAGCTCGGTGAACGCCGCCGACAACGCCGCCGGGGCGTCCTCGGCACCGAACCGCAGGTGCGAGGCGCGGGTGAACATGGCGTCGTACAGGGC
This sequence comes from uncultured Cellulomonas sp., assembly GCF_963527515.1. NCBI lineage: Bacteria > Bacillati > Actinomycetota > Actinomycetes > Micrococcales > Cellulomonadaceae > Cellulomonas > uncultured Cellulomonas sp. The sequence goes on from NZ_CAURTV010000002.1 coordinate 29,722, forward strand.
CGGGTTCTCTGCGGCGAAGGCGCTGTACGCGTGAGCGACCGACCGCAACGCCTCCTCCGGCGATCGCGCGCTGTGCCGGGCCGCACGGAGGGCGTCGGCGAGCTCACCGAACCCCTCGAGCGCCACGGCCTCGGCGATGTCCTCCATCGAGGCGAAGTGCTTGTAGAGCACCGGCTGGCTGTACTCGATCTCGCTCGACAGCCGACGCGTCGTGACGGCGTCCCAGCCCTCGCGCTCGGCCAGCGTCCGGGCCGCCGCGGTGATGAGCCTGCGGCGGGCGTCGCGCTCGCGGAGGCGTCGGTCTTCGAGAGCCATGCGCGTGACGATAGCAGTGCTTGCCGGGCTAGCGCTGCTATTGCGCATCCCGCCACCAGCGGTTAGCGTTGCTAGCACTAGCAGCGCTAACCAAGGAGCACGTCATGAGCCAGCAGCTCGCCACGACCTTCCTCGAGATGCTCAACACGCACGACCCGGACCTGGTGGATCGCCTCATGGGCGACAGCTACGTCAACCACAACGCGTTCGTCGCCGACGGCCGTGAGGCGAACCGACGGTTCTGGGCCGGGTTCTTCGCCGCCCTGCCCGACCTGCACGCCACCCTGGAGGACCTGGTGGTCTCCGGGGACCGGGTGGTGGCCCGCTTCACCTACCAGGGGACCCACACCGGCGAGCTCATGGGCATCCCCGCGAGCGGTCAGCCGGTGACCATGACCAGCATCGACATCTGGCGCGTCGAGGACGGCAGGTTCGTCGAGCACTGGGACGAGCTGAACCTCATGCAGGTGTTCCAGCAGATCGGCGCGCTGCCGCAGCTGGGCGCGAGCCCGGTGCCGCACGCCTGACGGCCGGCCGCCGGCCGGGTGGGCCGGCGGTCGGGCCTCCGAGTCAGCAGGTCGAGTTGGTCTGCGTCAGCAGGCCGATGCGCCACGGGAGCGAGTTGTAGTCACCCGAGGCATTGGGGTCCATGCCCTGGTAGAGGTAGCGCAGGTCGCACGCGCTGATCTCCATCCGCTGGTCCGTGCCGGAGCGCAGCATCTCGCCGTGGCTGATGTCCCGCGTCCACGCTCCCGCCGGGAACGTGACGTTGCTCGCGCGGGCGAACGGGTTGGCCTCGGTGTCCGCCAGCGCGGTCCACGAGCCGGTGATCGACGGGGCCGTCCACGACCGGAAGTACCGCTTGCCGTCCGTCCCGATCGCCTCGTGGACCATGAGCCAGCTGTTCTGGCCGGCCAGCTTGTAGATGTTCGCGGCCTCGAACAGGCGGAAGCGGTCGGAGTCCTGCATCGCGATCACCGTGTTGGTGAACCCGTTCGGGAAGCTCGCCAGAGACGTCTCGGACCGGTACAGGTGGCCGTTGTCGTCGGAGGAGAACAGGTAGCACCTCGCGGTGTCGCAGACCGTCCAGAAGTCCACCCAGTACCCGTTGCCGATGTTGTCCCGGATGATCTGCGGCTGCGAGGCGTAGAAGTTCCTCGGGGCCGACCACGACGCGGGGTCGGAGATGTTCGTCGTCGTCGAGTACGAGCCGCCCGCGCCGGTCTGGTACACGAGGTACCAGAGGTTCTGCGGGGCGAAGAAGAACACCTGCGGCGCCGCCCGGTAACCGGTGCCGATCCCCGACCGGTCGAGGTAGAAGTGCGGCGCGGACGAGGCCTGCGACCAGTCGCTGAAGCTCGTGTAGACCATGTTGTAGCCGCCGCCCGCCACGATCGACGCGAAGACGTGCCACTTCCCGTCGGCGTACACCACGCTCGGGTCCTTGACCGAGACCGCGTTGTGCGAGCTGTCCGGCTTCGGGCTGATGATCGCGCCGGTGGAGGACCACCGGAAGCTCGACGGCAAGGTGCCCGTCGGGGTGGTCGCGGTGGGCGTCGGCGTGGGCGTCGGCTCGGTGGTCGGCGTGGGCGTCGGCGTCGGCGTCGGTCCGACGCTCCCGTTGCACAGGGTGCCGTTGAGCGTGAAGCTCGTGGGCGCCGGGTTGCTGCCGCTGTAGGAGCCGTTGAAGCCGAACTCGACGGTGCCGTTGGTGGCGATCTGTGGGTTGTAGTCGACGTTGCGGGCCGTCACCTGGTTCCCGCTCTGCGTGAGCGCGGTGCTCCACGCCTGCGTCACCGCTTGGTTGCCGGGGAACGCCCACCGGAGCGTCCACCCGTTGATGGCCGGGCCGAGGTTGGTGATGCGGACGTTGGCGGTGAACCCGCTGCCCCACTGGCTCGGTGCCGCGTAGGCCACCGTGCAACCGGTACCCGGGACGGAGGTCGGCGTCGGCGTCGGCGTCGGCGTCGGGTTCGGCGTCGTCGGGTCCGGCGTGGGGGTCGTGGGAGTGGGCGTGGGTGTCGGGTCGACCGTGTTCAGCGTGTTCAGGACGCTGGTGTACGCGGCCTTCTTGCTGCCGGAGCCGTCGAACAGCAGCGGGGTGCCGCCAGAGCGCCAGGAGTCGGTGTCCCGGACGCCCCACACGGTGATGCCGGTGCAGCGGGCGACGTTGAGGCACGCCTGGACGACGCGGCGGTAGCTCTCGGCCTGCGCGCTGCCCGAGCCCTCGATGTCGAGCTCGGTGATCTGCACGTCGACGCCGAGGGCGGCGAAGCTCGAGATCGTCGTCTGGTAGTTGTTCGGCACCGGGCTCTGCGAGTTGAAGTGCGACTGGAGGCCGACGCAGTCGATCGGCACGCCCCGCGACTTGAAGTCGCGAACCATGTTGTAGACACCCTGCGTCTTGGCGTGCGACCAGTCGTCGGTGTTGTAGTCGTTGTAGCAGAGCTTCGCGGCGGGGTCGGCGGCGCGGGCGGCCCGGAAGGCGGCCTCGATCCAGTCGTTGCCGGTGCGCTGCAGGTTCGAGTCGCGACGGGCGCCCGAGGAGCCGTCCGCGAACGCCTCGTTCACCACGTCCCAGGCGTAGATCTTGCCCTTGTAGTGGGTGGCCACCTGGGTGACGTGGTTGAGCATCGCGTTGCGCAGCGCGGTGCCGGACATGTTCTGCATCCAGCCCGGCTGCTGCGCGTACCAAGCGAGGGTGTGGCCGCGGACCCGCTTGCCGTTGTTCAGGGCCCAGTTGAGGATCCGGTCGCCGTTGGTGAAGTTGAACTGGTTCTGGTTCGGCTCGGTCGCGTCCATCTTCATCTCGTTCTCGGCCGTGATCATGTCGAACTCACGGTTCGCGATGGTCGAGTACGTCGAGTCGTTGAGCCGGCCCGCGGCGATCGCGGTGCCGAAGTAGCGACCACTCTGGGCGGCAGCAGCACCGAGCGTGCTAGCGGCGGCTTCGGCGGGCATGGCGGCGACCAGGCCGGCCAGGGCGGTGGCGACGGACAACGTCGCAGCGACCAGGATGCGTCGCGCCCGTCGTGGGGTGGTGGTCATGGAGCACCTCTTCTGGAGCACCTGGCGTCACCGGCAGGTGGGCGGACGGGAGAACGCTCACACTGCCGACGCCCCGGGTCGGTCACCAGGTTGCGAATCGTTTTACACCGGTGAAGACGAGCGGGCGCGGCCCCCCGGTCAGGTGCCGCGCCCGCCCACCGTCAGCCGGTCAGGAGGCCGAGCAGGTGACGCTCGGCCACGTCCAGTTGCCGCCGTGCTGGACCGTGAAGCCGAACGACGTCGACTGCCCGGCCGCGAGTGCGCCGCTGCCGCTGGGTCGCATGGTCATGACGTTGCCGGAGGAGTCCCACGTCGGGGAGCCGCTCCACGTCGCGATGATCCGCTGCGGCGACCGGACGGTCACCGTCGACGACCAGCTGCTGATGGCGGTGTTGGCGCGGATGGTCACCGTGCCGTTGAAGCGGTCGTTCCACTTCTGACCCTCGGAGTACGTCGCCGTGCAGCTGCCGCCACCGGTGGGAGGAGGCGTGGTGGTGGGCGGCGGGGTGCTGGTCGGCGGCGGGGTCGTCGGGTTGGGGTTGGTGGTCCCGCCGGCGTTCAGCTGGTTCAGGACGCTGGTGTACGCGGCCTTCTTGTTGCCCGAGCCGTCGAACAGCAGCGGGGTGCCGGACGCGCGCCACGAGTCGCTGTCCCGGACGCCCCACACGGTGATGCCGGTGCAGCGCGCCACGGACAGGCAGGCCTGGACGACGCCCTGGTACTGCTGCGCCTGCGAGCTGCCCGAGCCCTCGATGTCCAGCTCGGTGATCTGGACGTCCACCCCGAGCGCGGCGAAGTTGCGCAGGGTCGTGTCGTAGTTGGACGGCACCGGGTTGCCGGAGTTGAAGTGCGCCTGGAAGCCGACGCAGTCGATGGGCACGCCGCGCGACTTGAAGTCACGGACCATGTTGTACACGCCCTGCGTCTTGGCGTGCGACCAGTTGTCGGTGTTGTAGTCGTTGTAGCAGAGCTTGGCGGCCGGGTCAGCGGCGCGAGCGGCCCGGAAGGCCGCCTCGATCCAGTCGTTCCCCGTGCGCTGCAGGTTCGAGTCGCGACGCCCACCGGACGAGCCGTCCGCGAACGCCTCGTTCACCACGTCCCAGGCGTAGATCTGGCCCTTGTAGTGCGTGGCCACCTGCGTCACGTGGTTGAGCATGGCGTTGCGCAGCGCGGTGCCGGACATGTTCTGCATCCAGCCGGGCTGCTGCGAGTGCCACGCCAACGCGTGACCGCGGACCTGCTTGCCGTTGCTCCGGGCCCAGCTCACGATTCGGTCGCCGTTGCCGTAGCTGAACTGGTTCTGGTTCGGCTCGGTCGCGTCCATCTTCATCTCGTTCTCGGCCGTGATCATGTTGAACTCACGGTTCGCGATGGTCGAGTACGTGTTGTCGCTCAGGCGGCTGGCCGCGATCGCGGTGCCGAAGTAGCGACCGCTCTCCGCTGCGGCGGCCGCCAGCGTGCTGCCTGCGGCGGCGGCCGGCACGGCGAGCGCCACGGCAACGACTGCTGCGGCCAGGCCGCTGGTCGCGGCAGCGAGCCGACGTCTCTGGTGTGGGGTCGTCATCGAACCCTCCTAGGGGGTTGGGGGTGAGTCCGGCGAGAAGCCGGCACGCCACCCTTCGACGCCCACGCACGCAGCGTCAATGGCGGAGGGGCAAGAAGATAGTTTCGATACCTAATACGAAGCGTTTAAGCACCACTTTTGGCCGTCTATACCGGTGTAGAAGCCCCGTTCGGGCGGATGTGGCCCTCGCGCCCGTAGCGGCACTGAGTGCACATTACGAAAGTTTCGACGCCGCTCACTCGCTCCAGCCGACGCGGTGCACCTCGACGCGCACGGAGTTCTGGTGCAGCCGTGGGACCAGGAGCCCCACGAAGACCCCCGTGCGCAGCCACACCGGGCCACCGTCGCCCACGTCGAACTGCGGGCTCGTGAGGATGGGCAGCCGCGGGTCGGGCTCGTGCACCGCGGTGTTCGTGACGGACACCGCGGAGCCGTCGAGCAGCCGCAGCTCGTACCGCGCCCACAGCTCCGCGGACCCGTCGGATCGCTGCAGGTTCCAGTCCGCGCCGCCCGGCAGCACATGGCCCTCGAGCCGGCCGGACACCGTGCCGCCCACCACCGGGATCACCCGGCGCCGCCCGGTCGGCGTCGTGCCGACGTCGACGACCTCGCCCAGCAGGGCGTCGATCGTGAACAGGTGCTCGCCGGTCAGCCTCATGCAGGTGCCTTCGTGGTCAGGACCCGGCGCAGGAACGCCGCCATCCGGTGCCAGGCGTCGACCGCCTGCTCCTGCGGACCGTCGTGGGTGAAGCCGTGACCGCAGCCCGGGTACACGGCGTGCTCCGTCTCAACGCCCGCCGCGCGGAGCCGACCCGCGTACCGGTCGCCCTCCGCGCGCAGGAGGTCGTTCTCGGCGGTGATGACGAGGGTCGGCGGCAGCCCGGCCAGGTCCGGGGCCAGGGCCGGGGACGCCAGCTCGTCCGCGCCGTCGCGCAGGTCCGGGAGGTACCAGGCGTCGAACCGCGCGCCGACGGCCGCGAGCGCGACCGCACCGGGGTCGTCCCGGACGGCACCGGTGAGCTTCGCGTCCGGGCGCACCGAGAGTTCGAGCGGTGCGTAGTCGACGACGACCCCGCGCAGCCGCGGACCACCTCGTCGGCGCGCCAGGAGAGCGGCCGCGGCGGCGAGGTTGCCGCCGGCGCTGTGCCCGCCGACCGCCAGCCGCGAGGCGTCGACGCCGAGGTCCGCGCCGTGCTCTGCGAGCCAGGCCAGCAGGTCGGAGGTCTGGTGCACCGCGGCGGGGTAGGGGTGCTCCGGCGCCAGGACGTAGTCGAGGTTGATCACCGCGCACCCCGCCGCGTCCGCGAGGAATCGGCAGTACGGGTCGTCACCCTCCCAGTCGCCGAGCACGAAGCCGCCGCCGTGCAGGTTCACGAACACCCCCGGCAGGGCCTCCACACCGGCGGGCCGGTAGAGCATGAGCTCGCCGACGGGCCCGGTGACCGTCTCGTACGTGCCCACCGGCAGCTCGGGCATGACCCGCAGCCGCGACCCCGCGTGCCGCTGCGCCTCCGTGCGGAACAGCCGCACCTCCTCGGACGTGTCGGTCACCGGGGCGGGGTGCTCTCGCGCTCGATGAGCCGCAGGTCCGCGACGTGCAGGACCGGCGGACCCTGCTCGGCGCCGGTGTCGAGCCGGCGGCGCATGAGGTCGACGGCGACCTCGGCGATCTCGCGCCGCCCCGGGTCGATCGTCGTCAGCGTCGGGACCGAGAACCGGGCGTCCTCGATGTCGTCGAACCCGACGACGCCCACGTCGCGGGGGATCGCCAGGCCGCGGACCTGCAGCTCGTGCATCGCACCGATGGCCAGCGCGTCGTTGAACGCGACCACGCCGTCCACCTCGACCCCCGAGTCGAGCACCGCGGCCATCGCCCGCGCCCCGTTGCTCCGGTGCCAGCCGGCGTCGGCCCAGCCGAGCAGACGCGCGTCGACCTCCAGGCCGCGGGCCTCCAGCGCCTCCCGGTAGCCGGTGAACCGCAGGGTGGCGGACCCCGCCGTCGGCGCGTGGAGCATGCCCAGGGCGGCGATGTGCCGCCGACCGGCGTCGAGGAGGAGGTCGGTGGCAGCCCGCGCGCCCTCGACGTTGTGCATCGTCACGTGGTCGACCCGGTCGGAGAAGATCTGCTCGCCCAGGAGCACCAGGGGGTAGTCGAGCCCCTCCAGGAGGTGGGCGTCGGCCTGCTCGAGGGTCGCCGGGCTGAACACCAGTCCGTCGACCAGCCGACCGCGCGGCACGCGCAGCGCCTCGAGCTCGCCCTCGCGCGTGAAGCCCGTCGGCTCGATGAGCACCTGCAGGCCCTGCCGTCGGGCAGCGGCGAGGACCTCGTCGGCAAGCTCCCCGAAGTACGGCTGACCCAGCTCGGGGACCGCCAGCGCGATCACGCCGCTGCGCCCGGAGCGCAGGATCCGCGCCTGCACGTTGATCTCGTACCCGAGGGCGTCGACGGCCGCGAGCACCCGCTCGCGCGTGGAGTCCCGGATGTAGGGGTAGCCGCTGAGCACGTTGGAGACGGTCTTCTTGGAGACGCCCGCCTGCCGAGCGACGTCCGCCATCGTCGCCACAGCGGCCCCCCAACTCGTCGTCGCACCGGCAGCCCGTGCACCGGTCCGGCGCGGCTCTCCCGAGAAGGTCGCAATCTATCGCCGCGTGCGAGGTCGTCCTCGAGATTCGGCAGAAGTGTCGATCTCCGCCGGCCCTGGGAGTCTGACCAAGTGACCGTCGTCGACACCACGGAGGACACCATGACGACCACCACCGCACACCCGCCCGTCGTCGACCTGGCCACCTGGCAGGCCGCCCGCGACGAGCTCCTGGTCCGCGAGAAGGCGCACACGCACGAGGGCGACGCGATCGCGGCAGCACGACGCCGGCTGCCGATGGTCGAGCTCGACGGCTCGCTGGAGGTCGTCGGCCCCGACGGCCCGGTCCCGTTCCTGGACCTGTTCGAGGGTCGCGACGAGCTCCTGGTCTACAAGCACATGTGGCACGACGGCGCACCGCACCAGGGCCAGTGCGAGGGCTGCACCGTCTCGGCGTGGCACCTGAAGGACGCCGTCTACCTGCGCGCCCGGGGCGTCTCGTTCGCCGTCCTGACCACCGGCGCGTGGGACGAGGTCGCCCCGTACGTCGAGTTCATGGGCTACACCGAGCCCTGGTACTCCGTGCGCGGCGTCGACGCTCCCCTCGGTGCCGACATGGGGTCGCTCGCGTGCTTCTTGCGCCAGGGCGACCGCGTGTTCCTCACCTACACCACGACGGGTCGCGGGGTGGAGGCGGCCGCCGGGTCCTTCGCCCTGCTCGACATGACGCCGTACGGACGGCGCGAGGCCTGGCAGGACGACCCCGAGGGCTGGCCGGAGGGGAACGACCCCTGCTGGTACTGGCGCTCTGACGCCGACGGGAACGCCGGCTGGGCCCAGACCACCCGCCCCGTGCCGCAGTGGACCCGCCCCGGCGCGACACCGGTGCAGACCCTCGGCCGGCACGGCGACCACCACTGACGCACCCGTCCATCCCCGAGAACAACGTGGGTGCCGTTCTGGTGCCTCCAGGCAGCACCCACGTTGTTCTCGGCCGGCTAGGGCTGGAGCCGCAGGAGTCCCGCGTGCGTCGGAGCGAAGCCGCGGCGTTCCAGCTCCTCGGCGACCGTGGTCTTTCCGGTGCCGGAGAGGCCTTCGATCAGGTAGTTCGTCCTGCCCACGGGCCGGAACGTAGCAGCCGAGCAGCTCCGGCTCATCCGGATATCGGCACTACAGCTGGACCCATCTCCCCTCAGAGACCACCTCGACCACGCCGTCGACCACGCTGATGGCGGTCTGCTCGTCGATGGCGTACGCCGGCGCACCGAGTTCCGCCGCCCACCGCCGGGCGGCCTCCAGGGTGTTGCTCGGGAAGGCGTCCAGGTGCGGGAAGATCGAGAAGTCGACGACGCCCAGCGTGCGGTCGTCCGGAGCGGACGGCCACTCCACGAACAACGACCCGATCCGCGGCGTCATCACCATGCTCCCCGCACTCACGCCCACCCAGACCGTGTCCGCCAGCGAGGGCAGCAGGTCGGCCAGCCCGGACTCCCGTACCCAGTGGCTCAGGTACGTCGCGTCCCCGCCGTCGACCAGGAGGACGTCCGTCTCCCGCACCCAGGGGACCCACCGGTCAGCGCCGATCGACGGCAGGGCGGTGAGCTCGAGAACCCCGAGCGACGCCCAGCCCAGGCCGGTGAAGTGCGCGAAGCCCGGCTCGGCGGCGACCAGGCCGCGCACGGATCCAGGCCCGCACATCGGGTGGCCCCACTGCGCCGTCGGGACGACCAGGGCGTGGGACTCCTCGATCGGCTTCCCGAGCATCCGGAGCAGTGCCGCGTGGATGCTGGGGTTGGTGACGCCGCCTGAGGTGAGCAAGAGCTTCACGATGCCTCCCGGTCCGCGCGGGCGACCCGCACGCTCAGAGCATCCCGCATCCCGACCCGCTGCAGGGGCGATCGCGGGTGTGGCCGCGCCTGCAGGACGACGGGCTCGGACCGGCGTTCCGCGCGTGAGCCCGTGCTCGACCTAGTGCAGAAGGCCGAGCAGGTCGAGCGCCTGGTACCCGAGGTCCGTGTCGGTCAGGGCACCCGCGCGAAGCTGCGCACGGAAGTCCGCGAGGCTCACCAGGCGCGGCTCGCAGAACTCGTCCTCGCCCGGCGACGGCAGGCCGACCCGGACGCAGTCCCGCGCCACCGCGACGTGACGGACCGTGGTCGCGGTCGCCGACAGGTACGTGCCGCCGAGCACCTCCACCTCGCCGGCGAACCCCGTCTCCTCCCTCAGCTCTCGCAGTGCGGCTGCGGCGACGTCCTCGCCGTCGTCTACGTAGCCGCCCGGCATCTCGTCCAGGATCAGGCCCGGCCCCGGCCGGAACTGGCGCACGAGGAGGACCCGGCCGTCGGGCGTCAGCGCCAGGACGGCCACCGTGCGTCCGCCGATCACGACGTCCCAGTCGCTGTCGCGTCCGTCCGGGAGCCGGTACCGCCTGGTGGCCAGCCGTAGGTGGCCGGACGGCGCGGTGAACCCGGTCTCACTCACCATCGTCCACGGACGGACCGCCGGCCCGGGTCGTCCGTGCAGCTCGGTCACGGTGATCCCCCTCGGCCGCTCTTCTCCAGTCGCACGGTAGACCTCGTCGCCACCGCCTCGCATTAATCGATTTGGCACCTGGTCACCCTCCTAGCGCCCTGTGCCACAGTGGCGGCGGCCCGCGGTGTTAGCGCTAACACGGTGGCCGGACGGCAGAGGACGGCCACGCGCGACAACGGTGTCGACAACGGTGTCGAGCGGCCCCGCACACCCATCCCTGGACAGCACGCCTCGCGTGCCGTCCCGACGGAGAGCGAGACATCATGCGCACGACCCACGAACCACACCGCCCCGGCTGGAGGAGACAGGCCGCGGCGCTCGTCGCGACCACCGGCCTGGTGCTCTCGGCATTCGTCGCCCTGGCCGGGCCGGCCCAGGCGGCCTCGACGCTCGGAGCGTCGGCGGCGGAGAAGGGCCGCTACTTCGGGACGGCGATCGCGGCCGGGAGGATGAGCGACTCGACGTACATCGGGATCGCCAACCGCGAGTTCGGCATGATCACCGCGGAGAACGAGATGAAGTGGGACGCGACGGAGCCATCGCAGAACTCGTTCAGCTACAGCCGCGGGGACCAGATCGTGAACTGGGCCCGCAGCAACGGCAAGCAGGTCCGCGGGCACGCGCTGCTCTGGCACGCCCAGATGCCCGGGTGGGCCCAGAACCTGTCCGGCAGCGCCCTGCGCAACGCCGCCATCAACCACGTCACCAAGGTCGCCACCTACTACCGCGGCAAGATCCACTCCTGGGACGTGGTCAACGAGGCGTTCGCGGACGACGGCCGCGGCAGCCGTCGCGACTCCAGCCTGCAGCGCACCGGCAACGACTGGATCGAGGCCGCCTTCCGCGCCGCTCGCGCCGCCGACCCGGGGGCCAAGCTCTGCTACAACGACTACAACACCGACGGGATCAACGCCAAGTCCACGGGCATCTACACCATGGTCCGCGACTTCAAGGCCCGGGGCGTCCCGATCGACTGCGTCGGCTTCCAGGCGCACCTCGGCACGAGCATGCCGGGCGACTTCCAGGCCAACCTGCAGCGCTTCGCCGACCTCGGCGTGGACGTCCAGATCACCGAGCTCGACATCCAGCAGGGTGGTAACCAGGCCAGCATGTACGCCGCGGTGACCAACGCCTGCCTGGCCGTGGCCCGGTGCAACGGCATCACGGTCTGGGGCGTGCGCGACTCCGACTCGTGGCGCACCGGGGCCAACCCGCTGCTGTTCGACGCCTCCGGCAACAAGAAGCCTGCCTACACGTCCGTCCTGAACGCGCTCAACGCGGGCAGCAGCAACGGCTCCATCGACACCGGCGCCTGGTACGTGCTCCTCAACCGCAACAGCGGCAAGGCGCTCGACGTGTACAACTTCGCCACCAACGACGGTGCCCGCATCACCCAGTGGAGCCGGAACGACGGCAACCAGCAGCAGTGGCAGTTCGTCAGCACCGGCGACGGGTACTACGAGATCAGGTCCCGGCTGTCCGGGAAGAACCTGGACGTCACCGCCAGGTCGACCGCTGACGGCGCTGCGATCGTGCAGTGGACCGACAACAACGGCACGAACCAGCAGTGGCGCGCGACGATCACCAACGGGTACGCCTCGCTGATCAGCCGGAACAGCGGCAAGGCGCTCGAGGTGCAGGGCGCCTCGACGGCCGACGGCGCCAACATCGTGCAGTACAGCAGCTGGAACGGTGCCAACCAGCAGTGGCAGCTCGTCCGCGTCGGATGACCGACACCCGCAAGCGGGGTGGGGTGCCGACCGGGCGCCCCACCCCCACGCCCCCCGAAGGAGTGGGACACATGAGAAGAAGCCCGAGCCAACCGCAACGTCGCTGGCAGGCGTTGCTCCTCGCGCTCGCCGTGGCCGTCACCGGTGCGGTCGCCGTGGTCGCGGCACCGGCGGCCACCGCCGCGACGATCGACACCTCGGCCTCCTACGTGCTGGTCAACCGGACCAGCGGCAAGGCGCTCGACGTCTACAACCTCGCGACGAACGACGGTGCCCGGATCGCGCAGTGGACCCGCAACGACGGCGCCCAGCAGCAGTGGCAGTTCGTCGACTCCGGCGGCGGCTACTACCGGCTCAAGTCACGTCTGTCCGGCAAGGTCCTCGACGTCTCCAGCCGCTCCACCGCCGACGGCGCCGCCCTCATCCAGTGGTCCGACGCCAACTCCACCAACCAGCAGTTCAGCATCCAGGACATCGACGGCTACATCCAGCTGATCGCCCGCCACAGCGGCAAGGCCGTCGAGGTGCAGGGCGCGTCGACCGCCGACGGCGCCAACGTCGTGCAGTACGCCGACTGGAACGGCGCCAACCAGCAGTGGCAGCTGGTCCGCCTCGGCGGCACCACCCCGACCACCCCGCCGCCGACCGGCTCGTGCACGCTGCCGTCGTCGTACCGGTGGACGTCCACGGGGGTGCTCGCCACCCCGCGAGCGGGCTGGGCCTCGCTCAAGGACTTCACCACGGCCGAGTACAACGGCCGACACCTGGTCTACGCGACGACGCACGACTTCGGCTCGTCCTGGGGCTCGATGAACTTCAGCCTCTTCTCGAGCTGGACCGACATGGGCTCCGCCTCGCAGAACGCCATGTCGAACGCCACCGTCGCACCCTCGCTGTTCTACTTCGCGCCGAAGAACATCTGGGTGCTCACCTACCAGTGGGGTCCGTCGGCGTTCATGTACCGCACGTCGAGCGACCCGACGAACGCCAACGGCTGGTCGGCGGCGAGCACCCTGTTCTCCGGGTCGATCTCCGGCTCCGGCACCGGTCCCATCGACCAGACGGTCATCGGTGACGGCACGAACATGTACCTGTTCTTCGCCGGCGACAACGGGAAGATCTACCGGGCCAGCATGCCGATCGGGAACTTCCCGGGCAGCTTCGGCTCGTCGTACACCACGATCATGAGCGACACCACGAACAACCTGTTCGAGGCGCCGCAGGTGTACAAGGTCAAGGGGCAGAACCAGTACCTGATGATCGTCGAGGCCATCGGCGCGAACGGTCGGTACTTCCGCTCGTTCACCGCCAGCAGCCTCTCCGGGTCCTGGACGCCGCAGGCCGCCACCGAGGGCAACCCGTTCGCCGGGAAGGCCAACAGCGGCGCGACGTGGACCAACGACATCAGCCACGGGGAGCTGATCCGCTCCAGCAACGACCAGACGATGACCATCGACCCCTGCAACCTGCAGCTGCTCTACCAGGGACGTTCTCCCAGCTCCGGCGGGGACTACGGCCTGCTGCCGTACCGCCCGGGCCTGTTGACGCTGCAGCGCTGACGGGACCGTGAGGGAGGGCGGGCTCGCTTCGACGCGGGCCCGCCCTCTCACCTCGCGACGGCCGCGGGCCACCGGTGCCGACGCCAGTCCTCCCACGTGGCCCACCCAGCCGGGGGGTCGTCCACGGGTTCGCTCCCGTCCAGCTCACCCGCCGTCGGGACCTCGAACGCAGCCGCCCAGGTGGCGAGCTCCTCGTCGGACATGTCCCAGGTCGTGTGCGGTTCCTCGGCCCGCCGCCGATCGAGCCGGCTGCGCTGCTCCTGCGGCGTGAGCGCGAGGTAGCGCATCTCCACCCGCGCACCGACGCCGGCCGCGGCCTGCCGCAGCGCGGAGCGCTCGTCCCGGCTCCACAGGCCGAAGTCGATCACCACGTCGACGCCGACCTCCAGTGCGCGCACCGCGATCGCGATGAGCCGCCCCTCGATCACGTCGGTCGCGGACGACGGGTTGGCCGGGCCGTAGAGGGCCTTGACCCACTCGTCCTTGGTCAGGCGCAGCGCGTTCCGCTCGACCTCGATGCGGCGTGCCTCGGTCGTCTTCCCGGTCCCGGGCAGCCCTACCGTCAGGAACAGAGTGGGTCGTGTGGTCATCGGATCCCCCTGTGCGGTCAGTCGTCGCAGCAGGCGTCGTCGCAGTGCGCCGCGCCCCCGCCGACCAGCTGGGACACCGGGGTGCAGCAGGCGTCGCCCCTCCAGGCCTCGATGCCCTCCCGGATCGCGAACGCGGCGATGACCACGGCGGCCAGGGGGTCGGCCCACCACCAGCCCAGCGCACTGTTCAGCACGAGCCCGACCAGCAGGACCGCGGACAGGTAGGTGCAGAGCAGCGTCTGCCGGGAGTCGGCGACCGCGGAGGCCGACCCGAGCTCTCGGCCGGTGCGCCGTTCGCACCAGGACAGCAGCGGCATGACCGCCAGGCTGACCGCGGCGAGGATGATCCCGGCCGTGGAGTGCGCCGGCTCGACCGCGTCGAGGAGCGTCCGGGCGGCGTCCACGGTGACGAACGCGGCCAGGCCGAAGAACGACAGCGCGATGGCCCGCATCGCCGTGCGCTCGCGCGTGTGCGGGTCGGGCGCGGAGAACTGCCAGGCGACCGCGGCCGCGGACAGGACCTCCACGATCGAGTCGAGGCCGAACCCGATCAGCGCCGAGGAGGACGCCAGCCGGCCCGCCACCAGCGCGACACCGGCCTCGACCACGTTGTAGGTGATCGTCGCCGCGACCACCCACCGGATCCGGCGCTCGAGCAGTGCCCGGCGGGCGGGGAGGATCGAGATGCCGCTCATGCGCAGGCGCAGTCCGGACCGCAGCACGTGGGGTCCACCGCGAGCACGAGCTGCAGCAGGTCACCCAGGGCCGACGCCAGGTGCGGGTCGGTCAACCGGTACCAGGTCCGGCGCCCGTCGGGGATCGACTCGACCAGGCCGCAGCCGCGCAGGCAGGCGAGCTGGTTCGACATGACCTGCCGCGACACGCCCAGCGCGTCCGCCAGGTCCGACGGGTACGCCGGCGCCTCCCGCAGGGCCAGCAGGATCCGCGTGCGCGTCTCGTCGGACAGGGCGTGCCCCAACCGCGCGAGGGCGGAGGTGTGCGTCAGCGTCCCGGTCTCCATACCTCCCGACAGTACACGTTCCGCTGTACTCAGCGATCGTCAGTCGGAGGCGGCGTCGGCGGGATCGCAGTGGGATGCTGACCGCATGCTCGAGGCGCTCACCGGCACCGGCCTGGCCACCGCGGCCGGGCTCAACGCGTACATCCCGCTGATCGTCATCGGCGCGCTCGCGCGGTGGACGGACCTGGTGGACACGCCTGCCGGATGGGAGTGGCTCGGGAACGGCTGGGTCCTGACCGTGCTGGCCGTGCTCCTGGTGCTCGAGGTCGTCGCGGACAAGATCCCCGGCGTCGACAGTGTCAACGACGTCGTCCAGACGGTCGTGCGGCCCGCCGCGGGTGGCATCGCGTTCGGCGCGGGCTCCAGCTCGCAGACCGCCGTCGTCACCGATCCCGGCGCGTTCGTCGAGTCCGGTCAGTGGGTGCCGGTGGTCGTCGGGATCGTCCTGGCGCTCGTGGTGCACGGCGCGAAGGCGACCGCGCGGCCCGTCGTCAATGTCGCGACGCTCGGCGCCGGCGGTCCCGTGGTGAGCACCGTCGAGGACGCGACCAGCGTCGGGCTGTCGTTCGCGGCGATCCTGGCGCCCCTGCTGGTCCTGGTCGGGCTGGTGGGGCTCGTCGTCGCGTGGTTCCGCTTCCGCGCGCGACGCAGACGCGTCGCGTCGGCGGGGCCGACCTCGCCCGAGGTCTCACCGCCACCGTCGACATCGTGACGCGTCACTGGAGCGTGTAGTCACCCCGGACGACCTTGAGCGGCAGGCCGTCCACCTCGGCGGCGTCCAGCTCGGCGGGAAGTGCGGCGTCCGGGGAGACGGTGACCTCGAGCACCAGACCGGAGTCGATCTGCTTCACGCCGACCGCGTTGACCCCCGCGAGACCCATGAGGTGCCCCTCGTGCGCGCGCTGGACGGCGACCGCCTCGTCGTACGTGAGTGCCATCGCCCCATCGTCCCACCGGCACCCTGACGCCGCCCGCCGTCGTCGGGCGTATCTGCGGCGTCGACGTGGCGCTCCTCTCTCGTGGGTGAGCGCCTGCTCATCCGACGGGATGGATACGAGGGGGTAAGCCATGCCATCCATCGCAGAGCTGGTCGCCATCAAGGAGCGTGTCGAGGCGGAGTACCTCGCACGGCCCGGGGTGACCGGCATCGATGTCGGGTACAAGGTCGTGGCGGGTGTGCAGACCGACGAGGTCGCCATCCGCGTGCACGTGGAGAAGAAGAAGGACACCGTGCCGAAGGCGCAACGGGTTCCGACGTCGATCGACGGCGCCGTGACCGACGTGCTGGAGCGCACCTACGAGCTGCAGGTGGTCCGCACGCCGCTGGACGTCAGCGTCCAGGCGGACACCACGCACTACGCCACCCTCCAGGGCGGCATCAGCATCGGCCCGAGCAGGGCGATCGGCGGCTTCGTCTACGCCGGCACGCTGGGCGCGATCGTCACCGACAACGTCAGCGGCCAGAAGGCGGCGGTGACCAACTTCCACGTGGCGTGCGTCGACAGCGGGTGGAACGTGGGCGACCGCCAGGTGCAGCCCAGCCGCGTCGACACCGGTACGGTTCCCGGCGACGAGTTCGGGGCGATCCTGCGGGCAGTCCTGTCGTCGCACATCGACGGCGCAGTCCTCTCGATCGACGCGGGCAGGACGACGTCGAGCACGATCGTCGACATCGGGACGGTCAACGGCACCAAGCCGGCGACGCTCGGGATGGCGGTCCGCAAGCGCGGACGCACGACCGGTCTGACGCACGGGTCCGTCGACGGGCTGTCCCTCACGGTGAACGTCGACTACGGCGACGGTCTGGGCGTCCACACCCTCACCGACCAGGTCAGCATCGCCACCGACACGGCGCAGAACCCGCTGTTCTCCGACCACGGCGACTCCGGTTCCGTGATCGTCGACTCGACCGGCGCCGTGGTGGCCCTGCTGTTCGCGGGATCCGGCACGAACACCGTCGGCAACCCGATCGCGAGCGTCCTGTCCGAGCTGAACATCGCGATCCCCCTGGGGAAGTCGATCTTCAAGGACATCAAGGACGGTCGCAAGGACTTCATCAAGGACAAGGACAAGGAGCTCCGCAAGGACATCATCAAGGACAAGGAGCTGCGGAAGGACGTCATCAAGGACAAGGAGCTCAAGAAGGAGCTCGTCATCGACGGGAAGCGGCTCAAGGACATCAGGGACGTGTACAAGTCGCCCGACATCCCTCCCTTCGACCCGAGCGACCCCGGCGAGGGGCCGGGCTTCGGTGGTGGCTTCGGTGGTGGATTCTCCGGCCGCCTTGCCGAGCTCGAGGGCAGGCTTGGCTCGCTCGAGAGCTTCATCTCGCCCGACCTGCGCCCGGACCTGACCTCCAGCGCGTTCAGCGCCGAGGAGGAGCTCTCGACCGACGAGATCGCGGCACTGCGTGCCGAGGCCGAACGGCAGGTCGCCGACGCCGCGGCCGCGAAGTCCGACCTCGACAACCTGCTGGGCTGAACAGCCGGCGACCCGGCCGGTGACGACCTCACCGGCCGGGTCCCCACCGAGGGGAACCCCATGTTCGTCATCCTGTGCGACCTCGACGACAGTGCGGCGCTGTGGCTGGACGCGCGATTCCGCGACGCCGGACAGAGCTGCACCCTCGTCACCTCCGGGCTGCTCTCGTTCGCTCGACGACGATCGCAGTGGATCGGCCGCGACGGCACGCGTGCGGTCGTCGACCTGGGCGACGCCGGAGTGATCGACCAACCCGACCTCGTCGTCAACAGGCTCGTGTCGCCGCCCGTCGCCGCGTGGCAGTGGGCGAGGCCGCAGGAGCGCGACTACGCCGGGGCGGAGATGACCGCGTTCACGCTGAGCTGGCTCGCGGCCGTGCCGGGGCCGATGCGCAACCGTCCCTCGCCCACCTGTCTCGCCGGCCCGTCACCGCACCCCCTGCGCGCCGCCGTCCTCGCGCACCGAGCAGGGCTCGACGTGCCCGACGCCGACTTCGGGGCGGTCACTCCCACGCTCGAGCTCCTCGAGGCCGCGGTGCGCAGTGGGGGACCTGCCGCGCGCGCGCTCCACCTCGTCGTCCTGGACGGACGGATCGTCGATGCCGACGGCGTCGAGCAGCGGGCCGGAGCCCGGATGCCCGAGGGCTTCTCGTCGGCGATCGCACGCCTCGCTGCCGCCGTGGGTGCCGCCGAGGGCCTGATCGGCGTCGACGTCGTGGTCGCAGGGAGTCGGTGGTGGTTCGCGGGCATGACTCCCCTGCCCGACCTGGCGTACGCGGGCGACGCCCTGGTCCAGGCCCTGGTCGGACTCGTGGAGAAGGTGCCGGCATGAGCGTCATGGTGTGGGGAGTGCCGACGGAGAGCCCGGTCGAGCTTCTGCTGGGAGCCCTGTCGCGGCGCGGCGCCGACCCGGTGGTGGTCCACCCCCGGCAGTTCCTGGAGCAGAGCGTCAACCTCGGCGTCTCCCACGGACAGCTCCGCGGGTCCATCCGGGTCCGGGACCGGACGACCGACATCGACGACCTGAGCGGCATCTACGTGCGGCCGATCGAGCCGGAGCTCGTGCCCGAGCTTCAGGGGGTGGCCGCCGACGACCCCGCGATGCGGCGGGCCCGCGCCGGGTTCGACGCGCTGATGGCGTTGACCGAAGCCGCTCCCGACGCGCTGGGCTGCAGGGTCGCGAGCCGGCTGTCCGCCATGGCCTCCAACATGTCGAAGCCGTACCAGGCGCAGCTGGTGCAGGAGGGCGGGTTCGACACCCCCGAGACGGTCGTCACCGACGATCCGGACGAGGCTCGCGCGTTCGTCCGTGCGCACCGCGGAGCGATCTACAAGTCGGTGAGCGGGGTCCGCTCGATCGTCAGCATCGTGGACCTGGACCGGGACGCCGAGCGGCTGGAGCTGATCCGCTGGTGCCCTGTGCAGTTCCAGGAGAACGTCCGGGGCCGCGACGTGCGCGTCCACGTGGTCGGCGACGAGGTGTACGCGGCGATCGTCGACTCCTCCGCGACCGACTACCGGTACGCGCGTGCCCAGGTGGGCGAGGACGCCGAGCTCGCGCCGTACGCGTTGGCCGACGACGTCGCCGAGCGGTGCGTCGGCCTCGCCCGCGACCTCGACCTGCCGTTCGCGGGCGTCGACCTCAAGCTCGCGGACGACGGGCGCATCGTCTGCTTCGAGGTGAACCCGTCGCCGGGGTACTCCTGGTACGAGACGGCCGCGGGGCTGCCGATCTCGGACGCCCTGGCCCGGTGGCTGATGCGGGCCGCGTAGACAGCGGCCGGCTCCCGACTCGGCCACACGGCTGAAAGGATCCCCGCCGTCGCACAGGTCTGCCAGGGTGGCCCGATGTCACGTCGGAGCCGGCAGCTCGTCGCCACCCTCGCGACCGCGCTCGTCCTTATGTCCGGCTGCCGAGGACCCGGCGACCAGCGTGCCATCGCCCCCACCGCGAGCGGGACAGACCTCTGCAACCACCCTCCGGACACGGGTGGTGGGGACGGCGGGCTGGGTGCCGGCTTCGGCTACTCCGACGAGCACCACGACTTCGGTGCGGGCGCACCGATGACCCTCTGCATGAACGTGCCCGGGGGCTCGGTGCACGTCGACGGGTCGGCGGTCCACATCGCCGTCGCTCCCGAGACCTTTCCGGGGCCGGGGACGCAGTTCACCTTCACGGTGACCGTGTCGTCGGGGCCGTCAGGAGGGCTCGACCTCGAGGTCGTCGACGACGACGGCGGTGTCGGCGTCCAGTTCCACGGGCCCGCGATCCAGACCGACGACACCGGCTGGTACTTCGGAGCCGAGCGCCCGACGACCGGGTCCCGCGGCCAGCAGCGCATCGTCGGCTGGTCCGTCGCAGACGAGACCCTCCACCTGTGGATCGACACCTGCGACGGAGACCCCGAAGGCGAGGTCGTCGAATCCGATGCCGACGTGACGGTCACGATCGTCTCGACGCGGCGCAACCCCGGCGACGCCTGTCAGGACTGCGTCGAGGTGACGCTCACCGAGCCCCTCGGGGCGCGGGTGCTGATCGACGGCGCGACCGGCCTCGAGCTCGAGCCGATGGAAGGGTGACCCGGCTGCGTGGTCACCTCGTGTATCGAGCACCCGCCGGCGGGCCAGTCAGTCGCGCGGTCACGATCTGCCATGCGGCGTAAGCCAGCACGAGGAGACGCTCGACCCCGCCGATCGGCGCGCCGGGACCCAAGGTGCCCCCGTTCCGCGACGTGAGAACAGCCTGCGCGACCATGAAGACGACGAGCGCCACGAGCGGCAGGGCGCCCGAGACGAGCAGGAGCGTCCGCTGCCGGCCCGCGGAACTGCGCGCGAGGTCCCGGTTGAGCAGAAGAGCTGCGACGGGCAGGAGCACGAGAGAGAGCCCGGCGCCCAGGCCGTGCAGGGTCCCGCTCGAGGACAGCTCGGACTGGGGGGTATCGATGGGGTCGGTGACGAAGATCGCGCCGACGCAGGTGCCGATCGACGCGAGCACCAGCAGCGCGACGGCGATCCGACCGGCCCGGCGGCGGAGCGGATCCGCCACCGCGACCGCCAGTGCTCCGCAGGCCAGTCCGGACAGCAGGAACGCGATCGTCATCACCCAGCCGTGCCGGCCGACCGCGTACTCGCTGGTCGTCTGCCACCGGATGGAGACCTCCGGCTTGAGGACGTGCAGGAGCGCCGTCAGCACCAGCGCCGCCGATCCGGACACCACGGCCGTCCGTGCGGCTCGTGCGCGACGGACGCCGGCAGCGGTCGTCGGGTCCACGGCAGGTGCGGCCGGACGGCGGGACGTCTCGTTCACGGGCATGGCTGTCTCCTCCACCGGACGCCGGTCGGCGTCCCTCACCCCTGGGTCGGAGCCGCCGGCCGATTCTCGACAGGGAGCGAGCGCGTCGCTACGCGACCACCCACCGGGTGATCAGCTCGAGCACGGCAGGGCGACGGGAGTCGAGCTCCGCGGGCAGCACCGAGACAGTCCCGCGGTCCCGGGTGATCCACTCGACCAGGTCGTCGCCGGGGAACGTGAAGTCCTCGGTGTCCTGCCGGACCTTGGCGCCGCGGTGCAGGATCAGCTGGATCCGGTCGGTCGGGCGCAGGTTGAAGGTCACGCGGTCGACGCCGTCGTAGGTGAAGCTCGGCGCCTTCCACTTGATCTGCTCTCCCACCTGCACGGGTAGCGACAGGATGTCCAGCCGCAGCGAGCGCACGTCGGCGGCGAGAGGGTGGTCGAGCTCGTCGAGGAATGCGTCCACAGCAGGGTTGCGGTTGGTCACGTTCGGCCTCTCGTCGGGTCAGGAGCGAGGTGCATACATGATGACGGCGACGCCGAGGAGGCAGATGGCGGCGCCGATGACGTCCCACCGGTCGGGCTGGAACTTGTCGACGGCCATGCCCCACGCCAGGGAGCCGGCCACGAAGATCCCCCCGTACGCGGCCAGGATGCGGCCGAAGTTCGCGTCCGGCTGCAGGGTCGCGACGAATCCGTACGCGCCCAGCGCGACCACTCCCGCCCCGATCCAGAGCACCCCACGGTGCTCTCGTACGCCCTGCCAGATCAGCCACGCGCCACCGATCTCGGCGACGGCCGCGACGGCGAACAGGAGCAGGGAGCGCAGCACGGTCATGGGAGCAGTCTGGCGCGGCTCAGCTCGCGGCCGCGGCACGCTCCATCGGCTGCCCGGCGGCCAACCAGTCGGCCTTGCCACCGACGTAGACGCGGACGTCGGTGTACCCGAGGCGGCGCAACGCCGAGGCGGTGACGGTGGAGCGGCCGCAGCCGGGGCCGGAGCAGTAGACGACGACCGTACGGTGCGGATCGGGTGCGAGGCGGGCTGCGTCGGCGGCGGTCAACTCGCCGCGGGAGATGACGGTGTGCATGCTGGGCTCCTCGTGCGGGTGTCGCGGTCAGCAGCCGCAGCCGGTGTCGCAGGCAGTCGACGCCGCTGCGGCGCGGCGTCGGCGCATCCACACCGCGACCCCCACCAGCCCACCCACAGCGAGGACCACGCCGACGGCGACGGCCTCTCCGCCGGCGAGGAAGGCCCCGACCCCCGCAGCCAGTCCGCCGGCGGCGATCAGCGGCAGCGAGCACGCGACCGCGCAGGCCACCGCGATGCCGGTCCCGGCCAGCAGGCCCCTCTTCTTGGCGCCGGGTGTGGTCGTCGCGTGATCGTGCGTGATGGGGGTGTTCACGGTGTCTCCTCGGTGGGTGCGGGCACAGGTGATCGCGGCCGGAACCCGTTCGGGTGCCGGTCCAGCAGTGCGGCGGGTTCAGGCGGCGGTGCCGAACATCGCCGCCACGACGTCAGCGGCGTTCGCAGGTGCCTGGATCTCGAGGCGGACCTGCTCGGTGGTCATCGTCAGGGTGAAGGTGAAGAAGGTGCAGCACTCCTGCTCGGCGGCGGCGAGTCGGGCGACCTCCGCGACGAGCTCGGGCGATGCGACGAACTGGAGGGCCACGCCGCCGGTGATCGGCTCCCGGCTGACCGCGCGGGCGACCAGCGCCTGCCAGTCGGAGATGCGGTCCGGCACAGCGCCGGCGTCCAGGGAACACGCGATCACCGGCACATCCGGTGCAGCGACAACCGGAGCGCGCGTCAGCGGGACGAAGGTGCGTCGGTCGGCCAACGGCTCGGACGCCGCGGTCGCGCACGGGCACCCGTCCCCGCAGGGACCCGAGGTCGCTGCGGCCGCGAGCCGGCCGGAGACGGTCTGCAGCTGGGCGGCCAGCGCGACCAGCTCACCGATGCGGCTCTGGGTCTCGGCCAGGCGCACGGCCACCATCTCCACGACGTGGTGGGCGACGGTCGAGCAGTCCTCGACGTCGTAGGCCTTCACCAGCTCCGCGACGTCCGCCAACGGGATGCCCAGGTTCTTGGTCGCGGTGATGAACCGGAGCCGCGCGAGATCGGCGTCCTCGTACGACCGGTACCCGTTGCTCCCTCGGGCGGGCTGGCCGACCAGACCGATGTCCTCGTAGTAGCGCAACGTCGTGGCAGGCACCCCCACGAGCTCGGCGACTTCAGCGATGCGGTAGCTCATGCCGCGACGGTAGACCTTCGACCCGAGTCGAAGGTCAAGCGCTCCGCGAGGTCTCGTCTCGTCAGTCCGCCTCGCAGACGCAGAGCTGGACCGCTGCATCCGCGGTGAACGGTCGACCGGACCAGTCGCCGAAGCGCTCGACGAGCCGGAGCCCACCCAGTGAGAGCAGCAACGGCAGCTCCTGGGGGAAGATGCTCCTCATCTCCAGCGGCGCGACGACGACGTCGGCGTCGTCATCGGTCGAGAAGTACCACCGCCCGCGCGTCACCTGCGCAGCCGCGTCGTAGGTCTCCGCAACATCGACGTGCACGACGCCGCGGTCGGGATCGACGAACGACAACGCGTCACGCCTGCGTCGGACGCCGTCGGCGTCGGCAAGCGCGCGCACCCTCGGGTTGAACACGTCGAGGACGAGCCGCGCTCCTGGCGCCAGGTGCCGTCGCACCGACCGGAAGCAGTCGACCAGGTCCCGCACCTCATGCAGATGGAGCAGCGAGTTGGCGGGGATGATCACGAGGTCGAACGTCCGGCCCAGGTCGAACGAGCGCATGTCGCCCTGCACCCACTCCAGCTCCACGCCGCGCTCGTCCGCCTTCCGCCGAGCCTCGGCAAGCATCGCCGGAGAGAGCTCGAGCCCCACGCACGGGTGTCCGTCGGACGCGATCGGGATCAGCTTGTGTCCGGTGCCGCACCCGAGCTCCAAGACGCGTCCGCCTTGCCGATCGGCCGCGGCCCTGTAGAAGTCGACGGCTGGCGCGCTGGCCGGGAACAACCGGTCGTACAGCCGCCCGTCCGAGTAGAACGGTTCGCTCATGACGCGCATCCTGCTACGACCGGCCTCGGCCAGGGCCCTTCCGCTGCGCTGCAGTCACTCGGTAGTCGCTCAACCGGCCGCTCCGTCTCGGCAGGCGCCGACAGCCCTCGACGACGAGACTCGTCGCATGCGTTCACGCACGGCCGGGATGTGGTGGGGCATGGCCATCGAGGCCCCTGACCCGCCGGTGCTGGCCGCCTTCTACTCCGCCTTGCTCGGCTGGCCCATCGGTCACGAGGAGCCGGGCACGTCGATCCTGCAGGGACCCGGCGGCGCGACGTTCATGGTGCTCCAACAAGCCGACGGCTACCGGGCACCCGTGTGGCCGCCGGTCGAGGGAGAGCAGCGGCCGATGATGCACCTCGACTTCCAGGTGGGCGACCTCGAGTCGGCCGTCGAGGAGGCCCGTGCGCTCGGCGCCCGAGAGGCCGAGGCCCAGTTCCAGCCGAACGTGCGCGTGATGATCGACCCGGCCGGGCACCCGTTCTGCCTCTGCCTCGACCAGGACTGACCCGACCACGCTGCACTGGCGGAAAGAGTTGACCGGAGCGCGGAGCCCGACGCGCCTGGCGGCTCGACATCCAACGCGCCAGTGGCTGTTACTTGTGACCTGTCCCGGACACTTCCCAGTGTGGACCGAGATCACCCGACCGACGCGGAGCGCTTCTCCGCGCTATGGGAACGTCATGCCGGGCGCGTCCAGGCGTACGCGATGCGGCACGTCGATCGCGAGACGGCTCAAGAGGTAGTGGCTGAGACGTTCCTCGTCGCCTGGCGTCGACTCGAGGATCTACCGGGCGAGGCGCTGCCGTGGTTGCTGGTCGTCGCCCGGAACACGGTGCGCAACCACAGCCGATCGGTGTACCGGGCTCGCCAGCTGCACGCGGCCCTCGCCGCCCTCGCGCCCGCTGGGCCCACGGATCCAGCCAAAGCGGTTCACGAACGACAGATGCCGCTGCGCGCCCTGGCAGCGATGGCCGCCAGCGATCGCGAGGCGATCCTCCTCGTCGCTGCGGCCGTCCTCGGATGCACCGAAGCTGCGTTCAAGATGCGGCTGTCCAGGGCACGGCGCCGGCTCGCCGGAGCAGTCGAGGAAGGAACCGCACCCACAGTCGCCGAACCGTCAGGGAGTGGCCGACGCCGGACCTGACCTCGATCAATGGCTACGCCGGGCGGGCCTCATCAGCTGACCCGTATGGGGCCCCCGCGTGCGCTGCCTCGTCGGCGTGGGCGCGGTCCGCGGTCCAGATGCGCAGCAGGTTCATGGCATCCGCGGACGCAGTCGCCGGCTCGGTCAGGTAGGAGGCGAGGGTCAGCCCGGGCGCGGACGCGACCATCAGGCTCTCGAAGATGAGCGTCATCTCGCCGACGACGGGGTGGTGGATCTTCTTGGTGCCGGACGAATGGGTTCGGACGGTGTGGCCGCCCCACCAGGTGCGGAACTCGGTGCTGCGGGTGGCCAGCTCACCGACGAGGGCCATCAGGGCCCGGTCGCTGGGATCGTGGCCGGCGACTAGACGCATCGCGGAGACCGCCTCGCGGGCGCTGGTCTCCCAGTCGGAGTAGAAGGCCTTGGAGCGTTCGTCGAGAAACAGGTACCGAGCGCTGTTCAGCGGTGCCTTCCCGGCCGGGAAGAGGTCGGGGAAGAGTGCGCGACCCAGCGCATTGGATCCGGCCGGGTCGCCGAGGCGAGTCATCGCGATCACGGGGACCTCGCCCATGGTGTCGATCAGCTGCGCGACGCGCGGTGACACCCGCGGCTCGGGCTTCGTGCGGGGCGCGCGGCGCGGCCCGGTGGCGGCGCGAGCGAGGTCGAACAGGTGCGCGGCTTCTGCCTCGTTGAGGTCCAGCGCGCGGACCAAGGCGTACAGCACGCTCTCGGAGACCCCGCCCAGGTCGCCACGTTCCATCCGCGTGTAGTACGCGGTGCTCACGCCGGCCAGCTGCGCGACTTCCTCACGGCGCAGCCCAGGCACACGACGCTCGCCGCCGAAGACGGTGAGCCCGGCCCTCTCCGGGGTGATGCGTGCGCGCAACGCGGTCAGGAACTGCTGCACGTCGCCGCGGGAGGTGGTCATACCCCGACGCTAGACGCACCGCCGCCCGCCCTGGGAGCCACTGGCGTGCACCCCCAGCAGGGACACCGGCTGCTGCCTGGGGGTCAATGACAGTGACTCTCACCCCGGGCATCTGCCGACCTAGCGTGGCTGTCATGACCAACACGACCATCACCTTGAACAACGGGATCGAGATCCCGACGATCGGGCTCGGCGTCTTCCAGACTGCGCCCGAGGACACCGTCTCTGCGGTCGAGCAGGCGCTGCGCGTCGGCTACCGCCACATCGACACCGCAGCCGCATACGGCAACGAGGTCCAGGTCGGCGAAGGCATCCGCAACTCCGGACTTGCCCGCGCCGAGGTCTTCATCGAGACCAAGATCTGGATCAGTGACTACGGGTACGACGCCACCCTGCACGCGTTCGACAAGAGCGCTGCGAAGCTCGGCGTCGAGACCATCGACCTGATCGTGCTGCACCAGCCGCTGCCGTCGGAGTTCGACCTCACGATCGACTCCTACCGCGCGCTCGAGCAGCTCCTGGCCGACGGCAAGGTCCGCGCGATCGGCGTCAGCAACTTCCTGCCCGAGCACCTCGAGCACCTCCTGGCCGAGACCACGGTCGTGCCGGCCGTCAACCAGATCGAGCTCCACCCCTACTTCCAGCAGAAGGACATGCAGGCCCTGCACGCCAGCCACGGCATCCTCACCCAGGCCTGGTCCCCGATCGGTGGCATCACCACCTACATGCCCGGCGCGACGAGCACCCTCGACGACGCAACACTCCAGGCGATCGCCGCTCAGCACGGCAAGTCCCCGGCGCAGGTGATGGTCCGCTGGCATGTCCAGGAAGGCCGTTCCGCGATCCCGAAGTCGACCAAGGCCGAGCGCATCGCGGAGAACTTCGACGTCTTCGACTTCGAGCTGACCGCGGACCAGGTCGCAGCGATCGACGCCCTCGACACCGGCGTGCGCGGCGGCCCTCCGGTCGAGGCCATCACCCGCGAGGCCTACGCGTTCGAGATCCCCGAGGCCTGACCGAATCCGATCGGGCAGCCCTGTGCTGCCCGGTCGGGCCACACCTCCGGCGGCCCCTGTTGCTGCCGTACTTCAAGTATCCGGGCCTGATCTTCAAACCATCTTGCATCTCGTGTCGAGATGCAGGACACATTGACCGGGGCTGAGCGTCGCACTTTGGTGATCTGGCCTGTCTCGACCCTGCCGAAGACGTCCGAACGGGTGACCAACGATTCGCCGTACCTCGTCGTCCTGGACCATGACACTCGGGAGTGGAGGGCCGATGGCGGCGTGGGAACAGGTGCTCGACGACCTGGTGCAGGTCCGCGGGCACGCGCTCGCCCGGTACGCGACGCTCCTGACGGGCAGCCGTGCGGAGGCGGAGGACCTGCTGCAGGAGGCGCTGGTGCGCTGCTTCGGCCAGGTCCGACCGCTGCGGGACGTCGTCGCCGCCGAGACGTACGTGCGGCGCGCGATGCTGAACGTCTTCCTCGACGGGCACCGGCGCCGTGAGCGCTGGACCGGCGTGCGGCACCTGATCGCACGGCCCGCGCAGGTTGAGTCGCCCGAGGCGGCTGCTGCCGACCGGGTCAGCGTCGAGTCGGCGCTCGCCTCGTTGCGGCCCCGGCTGCGTGCGTGCGTCGTCCTGCGCTTCTACGACGACCTCACCGTCCCGGAGATCGCGCAGCGGCTCGGCCTCGCCGAGGGCACCGTCAAGCGCTACCTGTCCGACGCCGTCGGGCGGCTCGAGGACGTCCTGGGTCCGGTGATGTCCAGCTCGGAACGTCCCGACACGGTCGACATCAAGGAGGCCCGATGACCATCGACCTGAGCTCTGCCCTGCACGACCTGGTGGACGGTCGCCGTCCCGACGGTCCGCCGCCGGTCGACGTCCCGCGGGTGCGGTCGCGCGCCCGTCGGCGTCGTGCGGTGCACGTCGGTGCCGCGGGAGCCGTGGGGGTGGGCACCGCGGGTGCCGTCGCCTTCGGCGCGATGTACGTCACCGGCACCCGGGACGTCCGCATCGTCCTGCCCGCCGACCCCTCGACGGCACCGAGTGACGCCGCCACCCTTGACTCCCCCGTCATCCTGCCCTCCGATCCCTCGGCGGCGCCCGGTGAGTGCGGATCGAACATCTCACCGCTGCTGGGCACCCCTGACCCGACGCTCGGCATGCGCGCGTCAGCGTGGTCCGACCCATCGGCGCAGTCGGGGGAGCGGTCGGTGCCGCAGCCGCGTCCGCTCGGCGCGTTCGCGTCGAGCACGGTGTACCTGGACGTCGTGAGCTCCCTGCCGGAGGACGGTGCAGGTCCGCCGTCGACCGAGCTCTCGTCCACGCAGGACACTCTCGCGATGGTCGAGCAGTCGTACTCCGACCGGCTCGCCGAGCGCGACGCCGGTGAGGCGGTCAAGCAGAGCGTGCTCGACGATCTCGCCGGGGCGGTAGAAAGCCTCCAGACGTCGGTCGAGAAGAAGCTCGCGGCAGGCGAGGAGACTGCCCCACCGACAGCCCTGGCACGGGTGCGCGTGCTCGTCACCCAGGACGACCGGGTGGTCGCGACGGCGACCCTGCCGCGAGAGGGTCAGTCGGATGCAGACGCCGCGTGGGACCGGACACCGAGCGGGCTGCTGCGCGAGACGGTCATTCTGGACCTGGTCACCTGCACGGTCGACGGTGTCGGCGGCGAGCTGCTGCCGACCGGCACGTACGGCGCTCTCGTCGTGCGCGACGGCGAACCGCTCACCGGCCTGACCGGCCCCTGGACGATCGTCGTCCCGCCGCAGGTCGCCGTGTCCGGCCTGCCCGGCGACTTTCCCACCGACGTGGTTCCCATGCCGCCGGGTCGGCTCCTGTCAGTCTCCGGTGACGCGGCGACCGGGTGGGAGGTCCAGATCAGCGTCGAAGGGCTCGACCGGCTGAACGCGGCGGCGGCCCTGCTGACCGACGTCGACGGCGCGGAGGAGGAGGCCCTTGATCCGCTCGGCGCCACGGTGATCGTGCCCGGGTGGTCCGTCCATGTCGTGCCCGCGTCGGCCGACGGGCAGATGACGCTGTTCTACCGAGTCACGCCGGACTGACGCGGCAGGTCTCAACAGTCCGCCCCACCGTTTCCGCGTCCTGTGCGTCCTCTGCCCGACGACGGACACAGGCTGCACGTGGCGGCGTGAGAGCTGCCCTACGCTCATCGAGCTTCTGCGCTCATTCCTTGCGTCGATGCGCGACGCGAAGCTGGACCGGGCGGCCTTCGGCTGCGTGGACAACCGTGCCAAGCTCGAGGTCGCCTTCATCAGCAACGAAGCCCCGTGTGCGCTGTTCATTGCCGCGCGGGGGTCGGGCGGGCTGGCGGTTGAGTGCAGGTACCGAGTGCATCCGAACCTCGAGCTGGAGGGGTAGTCAGACTATCCAGGCCATTTAGCCAAACAAGCTTGCATCTCGACAACTGTCGAGATGCAAGACAGATTGACCGCCGCTGAGCGCCGTAGTTTGAACGAACGCATCGATGACCGAGCCGGCAGTCAAAGTAGCCCGGCGTCTCTCGCGCACCGTCCGCTAACAAGGAGCGACGCCGGTGATGGGACGATCGCGTCATGAGTCTCGAGGATCGGCACGATGTCGCCGCGCAGGAGCTGGACGGCGGCAACGTCAACACTGTGCTGCGTCTAGGTGACACCGTCCGGAGGACGGCCGGCCCCTGGACACCGGCCGTGCACGCACTGCTCGCGTGGGTACGGAAGCGTGGCGTCACGTGCGTACCGGAGCCGCTCGGCCTCGACGACGAAGGTCGGGAAGTCCTGAGCTGGATGCCCGGCGAGGTCGGCGGATGGCCCATCCCGGACTGGCTGTGGACAGCGCAGACCCGCGCCCAGGCCGGAGCGATGCTGCGCGCCGTCCACGACGCAACCGTCGGGTTCGACCTCAGCGATCGCGTCTGGCGCTCCCCGACGCACCATCCCGTTGAGGTGGTGTGCCTGAACGACGTCGCGCCATACAACATGGTCTTCAGCGGGACGGACCTGATCGGCTTGATCGATGTCGACATGGCCTCGCCGGGCCCCCGAGCGTGGGACCTCGCGTACCTCGCCTACCGGCTGTGCGGGTGGTGCGAAGACATGCCGGCACCGGACGACGTCACCCCGATGGACCGCCTCGCACATCTGCTGTCCAGCTACGGAGAGGACGCTGCCCCTCGGATCGAGGACGTCCTCTCGACCATCGTCACTCGGCTGAACGACCTGGCGGACTGGACCAACGAACACGCACGCGCAGCCGGCCGACCCGAACTGCACGACCACGCCGCCATGTACCGGCGCGACGCGATGCGACTGCTCGCGCAGCAGGTCAAACCGGATCAACGCGGGTAGTCAAACTAGCCGGCCCTCGGGTCCAAAGAACCCTGCATCTCGACAGCTACGGCCGTAGCCATACTTAAAGTATCCGGGCCCGGTTTTCAAACCATCTTGCATCTCGACACTTGCGTTGTCGAGATGCACGGCAGATTGACCGCTGCTGAGCAGCGTACTTCGCTCGGTAGGGCTGGTTTGGCCAGGTCCGGTCAATGTATGGAGTGCTCGGCCTCGAGATCAGAAGCAGGGGTCGGAAGCACCTCAAGAACGTCGCCCGGCTGGCATTCGAGGGCGTCACAGACCGCGGTCAGGGTGCTGAAGCGGATCGCTCTTGCTCGTCCGTTCTTGAGGACGGACAGGTTGGCGACGGTGATGCCGCTCAGCGCGGCCAGCTGGACGAGGGACATGCTCCGCGCCTCGAGCAGGGACGCGAGGTGGGAGACCACTCGGTGCTGGCCGGCATCGTCGTCGCTCACACCAGCCCCTCGGTATCCGAGGTCAGCCGGGTGCCTCGCCGCGTGGCCGCCGCGAGTGCAAGAAGCAGCAGGACGATGGCCACCGGCCACCACCCGACCACCAGCGAAGGAGCGAGCCAGTCGGTTGGCATCTCGAACGAGCCGGTCGGCGACCATCGTGGCGTGGCTTCGATGACCGCGATAATCCGGGACGCGGCGATGAAGTCTCCGACCGTCGCAAATACCCAAGCCGCCATGACCACGGCTGCCGCCCATCCCAGGCGACGTGCGTTGCCGGCCGCGAAGGGGCGACCAGACGCGGTGCTGCGAAGTGCCGGTATGAGGATCAGCCCGACAACGCCGCCAGCGATGAGGCCAGCCCAGGAGGCCGCCGTGGCCAGCAGCGCGGTCCCGGCATCAACGTCCGCTCCCGCGAGGAACCCCCCGCCGTGTCGAACCGGGAGTGGCTGGCCCTCAGGCCACAGTTCGGGCGACACGGCCGGCTCGCATGAAGAGCCGTCCATTGACCAGCCCTCGACGCATGGCCACGTCCCATCCATGTATCCGATGGGGGCCGTCAGCTGAACGGGCGCCTCGGCGCTGGAGCCCCGGCCCAGCGCAGCCATCCCGGCGTAGAAGAGGCCGCTCGCAACGGCGAGGTACGCGACGACGAGCATCAGCCCGATCAGCGCCGGCGGACCGAGTTGACGACCGAGCTTTTCGTGCTGAACCGCTGTCGTCATCGAACACTCCATCTCGATAGTCGATACGTCCCCACGATGGACCTATCGACAATCGAGATGCCGACTTGAGCGACATCACCCGTTCGCCGCAGTGTGTGCAACGGCGGGACTCGGGTCACCTCCCGCGCGCGTGATGCCTGGTGAGGCCTTTCGCCTCACCAGGCATCACTGCTTTCAGGTGCCATGCGTTCGCGCAGGTCTCAGCTGGGGTCAGCCCCCAGCTGAGGGATCGACCGCCTGGCCTCCGTCGCAGTTCTTGTCGAGGGTGCAGCCGAGCGGGAGGTCCGGGTCGGGCGCGGCCGGCGCGGTGTCGGCCGGTCCCTGCTCGAGAAAGGTGTCGCGGTACGGCGGG
Source organism: uncultured Cellulomonas sp. (assembly GCF_963527515.1). Classification (NCBI taxonomy): domain Bacteria; kingdom Bacillati; phylum Actinomycetota; class Actinomycetes; order Micrococcales; family Cellulomonadaceae; genus Cellulomonas; species uncultured Cellulomonas sp. The sequence continues at coordinate 61,472 of NZ_CAURTV010000002.1, forward strand.
TTGTCGGTGCTGTCCCACCGGAGCCGCTCGAGCAGCCGCCCGGTGTCGGGATCGACGATCAGCTCCTCGTAGGGGCGGGTTACCTGGACTCCCGGGCGCCCGGTGCTGTCGGTGACGTCGCCACCGAGCTTCGTGTCAGGGAGCTGTGCAGCTACCTGCCACAGCGCCTGGCGCAACGCGGGCGAGGCCGGGCTGTTGACGAGCAGGTCCTCGACCGAGCCCCAGACGGTCTGGGCCGACATCGAGTCCGGGCTGGCGGGGTCGGAGTACCGGCGCAGGGCTTCCTCCAGAGCGATAGGTTCGGTCGGCAGGGCGAACAGCTCGTCCCAGGTGATCCCGGGGCCGAATAGGGCCCGGTTCCGCAGCGTCGGCTCGGGGAGTCGGGCCGAGTCGATGACGACGCTCCAGTCCTGGTGACCGGTCCACGTCTCGATGCGGGAGCTCTCGACTGCGTTGCTGGTGTCGCTCCACACGTCGGAGATCTGCACGGAGTGCCAGTAGGCGGCGTCACGGGCGGCGTCCGGCTGTTCGCCGGCGGCCTGCCCGGCGCGGATGAACAGCTCCGCGGCGCTGGCGGTGGAGACCGGGGTACCCCCGCCGGTGCTGAGCACCGGGATCGCGACGATCGCGAATGCTGCGGCGGCCCCGACCAGGACGGTCAGGCTGATCCGACGCGCCCGTCGCCGGCGAAGCGGCTGGACCACGGCGGAAGGTGGGGCGACGTCCAGGGCCGGAAGCTCGAGGCGGGCACTGAGCTGGGCGTAGGCGTCGGCCAGGCCGTCGGAGTCCGGGGAGCCGGTCGGGCCGATGCTGGTGAGGCGGTCATCGAGCGTCGGGGTGTTCACAGCGTCCTCCGGGCCAAGTCGTAGATGCGGTCGGTCGAGTCGGTGCCGGTGCGGTGATCACCGGGCGACGGTTCCTCGCCAGGTGGGTCGACCAGGCCGGCCAAGCGCCGACGTGCCCGGTGGAGGCGGACCTGGAAGGTGGGCACCGTGACGCCGTGCACGGCAGCGGCTTGTGCGGGGGTCAGTCCGTCCCAGGTGACCAGCAGCAGCGCCTCGCGATCGACTGACGAGAGGGCGGCCAGCCCACGGAGCATCGTCATGCGCTCGACCGCCAGCAGCTCGGCGCCCGGTGCCGGCGCTGGGGAGACCGACGCGAGCCGGGCGAGCTCGTCATGCAGGACGCGCTGCCGGTAGTGAGAGCGGTTGGCGTTGGCGATGGTGTTGCGGGCCACGACGATGAGCCACGGCAGAGCCTCACCGGGGACCTCCGCGAGGCGGCGCCAGGCCACCAGGAAGGTCTCGGAGACGACCTCCTGCGCGGTGTCGGGATCGACGTGCCGCATCGCGTAGGCGTGCACCCGAGGGGCGTGGGCGGACCACAAGCCTTGGAAGTGCTCAGCGGCGGTATCACGGCCACCATGCCGTCGCGCCGGGTCGTCCTGTGCAGTTCCCATGCTCTGAGATGTCCGGCCGAGCCTAGGACTTACAGCCAGCTCTGAGATGGGATGCGTGCAGTCCCGGCATCATCACCCGGACGGCTCAACCACGGCTGGGCGACGTCGTTCTCGGGCGGGCAGTCAGCGCGATCCAGATCGCCGCGGAGGTAGGTCACCACGCCGCGCAGCGTACGAGCCGCCGCTGCGAACTGAGAGGGTCGAGCCCCATCTGGCCTATCGCGTGTCGTCGGACCTCCGTGTCCGAACTCGCATGCACGTTGCCGCCGCATCGGCATCGGGAACTCTGGGGCCGACCTCGCCGCCGCTGGCTGACGGCCAGCCGTACTTAAAATATCCGGGCCCGATTCTCAAACTATCTTGCATCTCGACACATCTCGACACCCGGCGGGCGGTCAGGACTGCATGTCCACGAAGCGCGAGTAGTGCCCCTGGAACGCCACGACGAGGGTGTCCGTCGGCCCGTTTCGGTGCTTGGCCACGATCAGGTCGGCCTCGCCGGCACGGGGGGACTCCTTCTCGTAGGCGTCCTCGCGGTGCAGCAGGATCACGATGTCGGCGTCCTGCTCGATGGACCCCGACTCACGCAGGTCGCTCATCTGCGGGCGCTTGTCGGTGCGCTGCTCGGCGCCACGGTTCAGCTGCGAGATGGCGATGACCGGGACCTCGAGCTCCTTGGCCAGCAGCTTGAGCGCCCGAGAGAACTCCGACACCTCCTGCTGACGGGACTCGACGCGCTTGCCGGAGGACATCAGCTGCAGGTAGTCGATGACCACGAGCTTGAGGTCGTGCTTCTGCTTGAGCCGGCGGCACTTCGCGCGGATCTCCATCAGCGACATGTTGGGCGAGTCGTCGATGAACAGCGGCGCCTCGGAGATCTTGCCCATCGTCGCGGCGATCTTGGCCCAGTCGTCCTCGCCCATCTGACCGTTGCGGAGCTTCTGCAGGTGCACGCGCGCCTCGGCCGCCAGCAAGCGCATGGTGATCTCGTTGCGGCTCATCTCGAGCGAGAAGACGACAGACGTCATTCCGTGTTTAATTGACGCGGAACGAACAATGTCTATACCCATCGTGCTTTTGCCAATTGCCGGCCTGGCGGCCAGAACAATCATTTGTCCGGGATGCAAGCCATTGGTCAATCTGTCGAGATCCGAGAAACCCGTCGGCACGCCGATCATGCCCTCGCCGCGGTGGCCGGCCGCCTCGATCTCGTCGACCGCCCCGCCGATGATGTCGCCCAGGATCATGTAGTCCTCGGACGACCGGCGCTCGGTGACCGCGTAGACCTCGGCCTGCGCGTTGTTCACGATCTCGTCGACGTCGCCACCGTCGGTGCCGTAGCCGAGCTGCACGATGCGGGTGCCGGCCTCGACCAGCTTGCGGAGCACCGACCGCTCGCGCACGATCCGCGCGTAGTAGCCGGCGTTGGCGGCGGTGGGCACCGACGAGATGAGCGTGTGCAGGTACGGGGCGCCGCCGATGCGCTGGATCTCGCCGCGCTTGGTCAGCTCGTCGGCGACCGTGATGGCGTCGGCGGGCTCGCCGCGGCCGTACAGGTCGATGATCGCGTCGTACACGACCTCGTGCGCCGGGCGGTAGAAGTCGGTGCCGCGGATCTGCTCGACGACGTCGGCGATCGCGTCCTTGGAGATCATCATGCCGCCGAGCACCGAGCGCTCCGCGTCGAGGTCCTGCGGAGGGGTCCGGTCGTAGCCACCGCCACGGTTGGTCGCGGACGGCGCTCCGTACTCGAGCTCCTCGATCGTCACCTGATCCCCATCATTCGTCGTCCGAACACATGTTCCATGGGGGGTCTGACATTCCGCGCCCAGACGATCGCCCGGCGGGGTCCTCGCACTCGCGACGTTAGGGCCAGATGGGCGGTCGTCCAAACGGCGCGACGAGCCTGTGGGTAACCACGCCCGAGGGTGTGGGGAAGGGTGTGCACTCCTGTGGAGCGACCCCTCACCTACTGTGAGTGACGTTGTGGATCGCGTCCGATTTTGTCCACAGTCCGTGGACAGGGGTGTGGACAACGGGTGGATGTTTGCCCCAGATCGGCGCGTCACCCGCAGGAACGTCGTGCACCCGCTGTGGACGGGAGAAAGGTTGGACAACATTTCATCTGTCGGACACCGTCCGCCCGGCATCGACCGGCAGATACTGTCCCTCGCCGTCCCGGCGCTCGGGGCGCTGGTCGCCGAGCCGCTCTTCGTCCTGGTCGACTCGGCTGTCGTCGGCCATCTCGGCACCGCCCCGCTCGCCGGTCTGGCCCTCGCCTCGACCGTCCTGGTGACGGTCATCGGACTCTGCGTCTTCCTCGCGTACGCCACGACTGCGGCCGTCGCCCGACGCCTCGGAGCCGGTGACCGGAGCGGCGCGCTGCAGGTCGGCGTCGACGGTATGTGGCTCGCGCTGGGCCTCGGCTTGGTGCTCGCCGCGGCCACCTGGCTGAGCGCGCCCTGGCTGATCGAGGTGCTCGGGGCCTCCGACGAGGTCGCGCGCCAGGCCGTCATCTACTTGCGCTGGTCCTCGCCGGGCCTGCCGGGGATGCTCCTGGTCCTTGCCTCGACGGGCGCCCTGCGTGGGCTGCTCGACACCCGCACGCCGCTGGTCGTCGCCGCTGCCGGTGCCGTCGTCAACGCCGTGCTCAACGTGCTGCTGGTCTACGGCGCCGGCCTGGGCATCGCCGGCTCGGGGCTCGGCACCGCCCTGACCCAGCTGGGCATGGCGGCGGCGCTCACCGCGGTGGTGGTCCGGGGGGCGCGGGGCAGCGGAGCCCGGCTGCGACCCGCTGCCGGGGGCATCTGGGCCAACGCGCGCGCCGGCACCCCCTTGTTCGTCCGGACGCTGTCCCTGCGGCTGGCCATCCTGCTCACCGTCTGGGTGGCCACCGGGCTCGGTGCCGTCGAGCTGGCCGGGCACCAGGTGGTCAACGCGGTCTGGGGGCTCGCGGCCTTCGCGCTCGACGCCCTCGCCATCGCCGCGCAGGCCCTCGTCGGCCATGCCCTGGGTGCCGCCGACGTCCCCCGCGTCCGTGCGGTCCTGCGGCGGACCCTGCAGTGGGGTGTCGCCGGGGGAGCGGCTCTCGGGCTCGTCCTCGGTGGGCTCGCGTGGGCCTACGTGCCGCTCTTCACGTCCGACGACGCCGTCCGCCGCGCCGTCGTCGTCGCCCTCGTCGTCGCCGCCGTGACGATGCCGATGGCCGGGTGGGTGTTCGTGCTGGACGGCGTGCTCATCGGCGCGGGCGACGGCCGGTTCCTCGCCTGGGCCGGCATGGCGACGCTGGTGGTCTACGCGCCGGTCGCTCTCGCGGTCCGGCACGCGGCTCCACCGGGGACTGCGGGCCTGGCGTGGCTGTGGGCGGCGTTCGCGGGGGTCTTCATGCTCGCCCGCGCGCTCACCACCGGCTGGCGCGCCCGCGGCACGGCCTGGATGGTCACGGGCACCTAGCGTCCGAGCAGAAGTGTCCCCGAGCCCTCCTCTGCTCGGACGCAACAGGTTCTCGGCGGGGACGTCCGAGCAGATGTGGCGCCGAGCCTCCATCTGCTCGGACGCAAGGGAGGCCCGAGACGCAGAAGCGCCCCGCTCCCACCAGGGGAACGGGGCGCTTCCGGAGTGCTCAGCTCAGGCTGCGACGACCTTGACGGTCACCGTCGCGGACACGTCTGCGTGCAGACGGACCGACACCTGGTACTCGCCGAGGGCCTTGATCGGCTGACCGATCTCGACCTTCCGCTTGTCGATCTGCGGGGCGCCCGACTTCTTGACCGCCTCGGCGATCTCGGCGGTCGTGACGGCACCGAACAGACGGCCCGACTCGCCGGCCTTGGCCGACACGACGACCGGCTTGCTCTGCAGCGAGTCGCGGATCGCCTTGGCGTCGTCGAGCGTCGCGATCTCGCGGGCCTTGCGGGCCTTGCGGATCGCGGTGACGTCCTTCTCGGCGCCCTTGGTCCAGGCGGTCGCCAGGTTGCGCGGGACGAGGAAGTTCCGGGCGTACCCGTCCTTCACCTCGACCACGTCGCCGGGCTCACCGAGACCGGTGACCTCGTGGGTCAGGATGATCTTCGCCATGATGGTCCCCTCTCTCAGCGCGCCGACGACGAGTACGGCAGGAGAGCCATCTCGCGGGCGTTCTTGACGGCACGCGCGATCGCGCGCTGCTCCTGCGTGGACACACCGGTCACCCGGCGAGCGCGGATCTTCCCGCGGTCGGAGATGAACTTGCGCAGCAGCGCAGTGTCCTTGTAGTCGACGACGTCGATCTTCGCCGCCTTGAGCGGGTTCAACTTCTTCTTGGGCTTACGAACCACGGGCTTGGCCATCGTGGTGCTCCTTGTCTGCTGGAGCCCTGGGCGTTGCCGTGCCCAGGGATGGGGAATGTCTGAGTGTCAGGCGCCGATCAGAACGGGGGCTCGTCGGAGTAGCCGGCACCGCCAGCACCACCTGCGGGCGTCGCCCACGGGTCGTCCTGCTGAGTGCCGCCACCGCCGCCGGAGCCGCCGAATCCGCCGCCACCGCCACCGTTGTTGAAGCCGCCGCCGCCCCCGCCGCTGAAGCCACCGCCGCCGCCACCCGAACGCTGGGTCCGGGTGACCTTGGCCGTGGCGTAGCGCAGGGACGGGCCGACCTCGTCGACCTGGAGCTCGTACACGGTGCGCTTCTCGCCCTCGCGGGTCTCATACGAGCGCTGCACGAGCCGGCCGGTCACGATGACGCGGGTGCCCTTGGTGAGCGACTCGGCGACCGACTCGGCCGCCTCCCGCCAGATCGAGCAGCGGAGGAACAGCGTGTCGCCGTCCTTCCACTCGTTGCTCTGGCGGTCGAACGTACGGGGGGTGGACGCGACGGTGAAGTTCGCGACAGCGGCCCCCGAAGGGGTGAAGCGCAGCTCGGGATCCCCGGTCAGGTTCCCGATCACCGTGATGACGGTCTCACCGCTCATGCCCAGCTCCTCGTTCGTTCGATCAGTCGGAAGATGTGGAGCCGCACGTTACGGGCGGCCACCCACACAAGAGATCAGGCGTCGGCGCGCAGGACCTTGGTGCGCAGGACGACCTCGTTGAGGCCGAGCTGGCGGTCGAGCTCCTTGGCGGTCTCGGGCGTCGCGTGGAAGTCGATGACGGCGTAGATGCCCTCGGACTTCTTCTGGATGTCGTAGGCAAGCCGACGACGGCCCCAGATGTCGACCTTGTCGACAGTGCCACCGTCGGTCTTGACGACCGTCAGGTACTTGTCGAGCGACGGAGCGACGGTGCGCTCCTCGATCTCGGGGTCAAGGATGATCATGAGTTCGTACTGACGCAGGCTCATACCCACCTCCTCTGGTCTCAGCGGCCACGGTCGATCCGTGGCAGGAGGGTGTGTGCGTCGCTGCGCAGAGCGATCCGTCCATGACGACGGGCCGCTCAGAGCACAGCAGGGCCCCAGGCTACCCGGCCCGGAGCCACCGCCGAAATCGGCTGTGGACGGCCGGGCCGGGCCTGGAGGGTCAGGGGGCGGTCGTCGGTGCGGCTGCCGGAGTTTCCGTGACGGGTGGCGGTGGTGGCTCCACCGGCTTCGGGCCGCTCGAGACCACCAGGGTCACCGGGCTGCCGGGCGCGAGCATCGTGCCGCCCTTCGGGTCCGTGCGGATCACCCGGCCCGCGGTCACGGTGTCGGACGGTTCGGTGACCACGGTGGCGACGAGCCCCGCGTTCGACACCGACGCGGTGGCGTCGGCCTCGAGCTTGCCGTCGAGCCCCGACGGGACCCCGACTTCGGACGGTGCCTCGGGCGTGGCCTCCTCGGTCGGCAGCGCCGACTCGGTGGGCGTGGGCGTCGACGTGGCGGTCGGCTTGGCGCCGACGTTCGCGCGGGGCGGGAAGTCGACGACGGTCGTGTACGGCTCCTTGGTGAAGACGTCCGCCATGTACGCCTGCCACAGGAACGCCGGCCAGGTACCGCCCGTGACGAACTCGACGTCGCCGATCGGAGAGATCGACACCTGGGTGGTGCCGTCCAGCTGGCTGAACGACACCTCCGTGACGATGTTGGGGGTGAAGCCGATGAACCAGGCGGCCAGGTTGTTGTTCGTCGTGCCGGTCTTGCCGGCGATCGGGCGGTCGAGCGGCTTGATCCACTTCTTGCCCGATCCCCGCTCCACCACCTGGGTCATGGCGTAGGTGGCGTCGGCGATCACGTCCGGCGCGAACGCCTTCTCGGTCGGGTCCTTGTGCTCGAAGGCGACGGAGTCGTCGTCGTTGATGACCGTGCGCACGATGTAGGGGTCGACCCGGGTGCCACCCGAGGCGATGGTCGCGTAGGCGCCCACCATGTCGATCGGCTTCAGGGTCGCGGTGCCGAGCACGTTGGCCCTGTTGGCGTCGACAGGCTCCGGGACGCCCGCGCGCACGGCGACCTCCGCGGTCTTCTCCGGCCCCACCTGCAGGTTCAGCTGGGCGTAGACCGTGTTCACCGACTGTGCGGTGGCCTCGACCAGGTCGATGTTGCCGAACTGGCCGCCGCTGAAGTTCGGGACCTTCCAGTCGCCGAACGTCTGCGGCGAGCGCCCGCTGAACCGGGTGTTCAGGCTGACACCCTGCTCGAGGCCCGCGATGAGGGTGAACGGCTTGAACGTCGACCCGGGCTGGACGTTGTCGTACGTGACCGTGCTCTTCTGGTCGGACAGGAAGTCCGCGCCCCCGTACATCGCCAGGATCGCCCCGTCCTTGGGGTCCACCGAGCTGAGGGACACGCGGGTGAGCTCGCTGGGGATCGCGCCGTCCTGGTCGGGCAGCGTGCCCTTGCGGAAGGCGTCGACGTAGACCTCGGCGGAGGTCTGGAGCGGCTGCTGGATCGTGGTGACGACCTTGAGGCCGCGGCGGTTGATCTGGTCGTCGGTCAGCGCCAGCGGCTCGCGCTTGAGCTCGTCGCGGACCATCTTGAGCAGGTGCCCCGTGGGGCCCCTCATCGTCTCCTTCTCCTGGTACTCGACCGTGGGCGGGAAGACCATCGGCGCCCGCTCGGCCGCGGTGAGCCAGCCCTCCTCCTCCATGGAGTCGAGCACGATGTTCCAGCGTGCCTCGGCCTTGGCCGGGCTGACGGCCGGGTCCCAGTTGTTGGGCGACGGGATGATGCCGGCGAGCACGGCGGCCTGCTCGCGCGTCAGGGCCGCGGCGTCGACCGCGAAGTACGCCTGCGCGGCGGCCTGGATGCCGTAGGAGTCACGCCCGAAGTAGATCGTGTTGAGGTACCGCTCCATGATCTCGGACTTGGACTCCTCCCTGGCGATCTTCATCGCCAGCAGGGTCTCCTTGAACTTGCCGACGTAGTCGGTCGTCGTCTTGTCGACGTAGTACCGCTCCACGTACTGCTGCGTGAGGGTCGAGCCGCCCTGGGTGGGACCGCCCTGGATGTTGTTGAGGAACGCGCGCCCCATGCCGGTGATCGAGATGCCGCTCGTGTTGGTGAAGAACGTCTTGTCCTCCGCTGCGGCGACAGCCTGGCCCACGTACTCGGGGAGCGTGGCGTAGTCGACGAGCGTGCGTTTCTGCGCGGCGAACGTGCCCATGACCGCGCCGGGCGAGCCGTCGGGGTTGTTCGCGTAGTAGACCGTGGTCGTCTGCGCCCTGGTGTCGTCGGCGGCCTGGCTCGGGATCGTCGTGCTCGCGTACGCCGCGACCATGGCCCCCGCGCCGAGAAAGCCCACCGCGAGGATGGAGCCGAGCATGAACCGCCACGACGGCAACCAGCGGTGCAGGCCGTGGTACCCGGAGCGCGGGTAGTCGAAGAAGCGTCGTTTGGGGGCGCTGCTGCGCGTCGAGGTCGCCGAGCCGCGGGGCGCCGTGCGCTTGCCCCGGGCGGGTGCCCGTCGATTCGTGCCTGCCAACGCACTGCCTTCCGTCCGACGACTGGGGTGGGCGAGCCCGCCCGGACGAGGGCAGGCGTCAGCCGCGCTGCTCAGTATGGGGGAACCCGCTGTGCCGGTCGCGAGGTCGGCGGTGCGGATACGGCGACCCTTCACACGATCGGCACGGCCCACGCCAACTCCACGCCGTGCTGGGTGACGCCGGTCACACACGACGGCCCCGCTTGCTCGGATCGTCACACTCGACATACTCTCCAGATGTATCGAGTTGATACATCGAGATTGCCCAGACCCCGAGGAGGTGCCCCGTGCGCGGTCGTTCCGACGTGCTCGAGCCGGCCATCCTCGGGTTGCTGCACGAGTCGCCGATGCACGGGTACGAGCTGCGCAAGCGGCTCAACCTCGTGCTCGGATCGTTCCGCGCGCTGTCCTACGGCTCGCTGTACCCCTGCCTGAAGTCGCTGGTCGACCGCGGGTGGATCCAGGGCATCGAGTCGCTCGCGACGCCGCACGGCGTGGCGTCCAAGCGCGCCCGCATCGTCTACCAGCTGACCGCCGACGGCAAGGAGCACCTCCAGCAGGTGCTCGCGTCGTCCGGACCGGCCGCCTGGGAGGACGAGAACTTCGACGTCCGGTTCGCCTTCTTCGGGCAGACCGACGCCGAGACGCGTCTCCGGATCCTCGAAGGTCGGCGCTCGCGCCTGACCGAGCGTCTCGAGACGGTCCGCCAGTCCTTCGCCCGCACCCGCGAGCGCATGGACGAGTACACCCTCGAGCTCCAGCGGCACGGCCTCGAACAGGTCGAGCGTGAGGTCCGCTGGCTCGACGGGCTGATCGACAACGAGCGCGACCTGGGTCGCACCCGTCCTGCAGGCACCGGTCGACCGGCCGTGGCTGACACACCCGCGGAGGACGACGACGTCGCCCCCGCGCGAACCACCGAGAAGGAGCGAGGATGACCTCCATCCGCGTCGCCATCGTCGGCGTCGGCAACTGCGCCGCGTCGCTCGTCCAGGGCGTGCACTACTACGCCGACGCCGACCCGAGCGGCACCGTGCCCGGCCTGATGCACGTGCAGTTCGGCGACTACCACGTCCGCGACATCGAGTTCGTCGCCGCGTTCGACGTCGACGCGAAGAAGGTCGGCTTCGACCTGTCCGAGGCCATCGGCGCCTCGGAGAACAACACCATCAAGATCGCCGACGTCCCCCCGCTCGGTGTTCCGGTGCAGCGTGGCGTCACCAACGACGGCCTCGGCAAGTACTACCGCGAGACCATCACCGAGTCCGACGCGGAGCCGGTCGACATCGTCGCCGCCCTGCGCGAGGCCCGTGCCGACGTCCTCGTCTGCTACCTGCCCGTCGGGTCCGAGATCGCCGCCAAGTACTACGCGCAGTGCGCCATCGACGCCGGCGTGGCGTTCGTCAACGCGCTGCCCGTGTTCATCGCGTCCGACCCGGTGTGGGCCGCGAAGTTCGAGGCCGCCGGTGTCGCCATCGTCGGCGACGACATCAAGTCGCAGGTCGGCGCCACCATCACGCACCGCGTGCTGGCCCGCCTGTTCGAGGACCGCGGCGTCGTGCTGGACCGCACGTACCAGCTGAACGTCGGCGGCAACATGGACTTCAAGAACATGCTCGAGCGCGACCGCCTGGAGTCCAAGAAGCTCTCCAAGACGCAGGCCGTCACCTCCAACCTGAGCGGCCCGCTCGGCGGCAAGAAGTCGGACCGCAACGTCCACATCGGCCCGTCGGACTACGTCGCCTGGCTCGACGACCGCAAGTGGGCCTACGTCCGCCTCGAGGGTCGCGCGTTCGGCGAGGTGCCCCTGAACCTCGAGTACAAGCTCGAGGTCTGGGACTCGCCCAACTCGGCCGGCATCATCATCGACGCCGTCCGCGCCGCGAAGATCGCCAAGGACCGCGGCATCGGCGGCCCGATCCTGTCGGCGTCGACGTACTTCATGAAGTCCCCGCCCGTGCAGACCGAGGACACCGAGGGCCGCTCGCAGGTCGAGGCCTTCATCCGCGGCGAGCGCGAGCGCTGACCGGAGTGCAGCGAAGGGTGGGGGCGCGCCAGCGCACCCGCCCGTAGCGGAACGCAGGCCGGCGCGAGCACCAGGTGCAGCGCGCTGACCCGCTGCCTCGAAGGCGCGCATCCCTCCCGGGGGTGCGCGCCTTCGTCGTCCCCCGGCGGTGCGGGCACAGTGCGAAGCCTTCGTCGCGCCAGACAGGACGAGCTCTTCGCGATCTCCCGCGGGCGCCTGTGGAGGGCGGCGGCGGAGGCCGGTGGGTGTGCGCCACCCTGCGCAGATGGCCGTGAGCGGGAACCGGGCGTCGGGAGCACGACTGCCGACGGGGATCGATCCCGGGGCGTCGGCCCTGGTTGCGCACCAGGACACCGTCGCGACCACCGCACAGCTGCAGACGTGGGGCGTGCAGCGCTCACTCGTCGCGCGCCGCGTGGCCGCCGGCGAGTGGCAGCGGCTGTTCCGGGGGGTGGTCGTGCTGCACTCTGGCCCGGTGACGTGGCGCCAGCGAGCGCGCGCGGCGCTCCTGGGTGCGGGGGACGGGGCCGCGCTCTCGCACACGTCGGCCGCATTCGTGCACGGCCTCGTGCGGGCGCCGGGGGCCCCAGTCGTCGTGAGCATCCCCGGGCACCGAGCCGTCAGGTCGCAGCCCGGGCTCCTGATCCACCGCCGCGACCGGATGCCGTTCGCCGGCGGGGTTCTCCGCACCGTCGGCGTGGACCCGACGGTGCTCGATCTCCTCGACGAGCTCGACTCGGAGGATGACGTCGTGGGGCTCGTGTGCGCCGCGGTCCGCCAGGGAGTCCTGCCCGGTCGCGTGCTGAGGCACGCCAGGGAACGCCCGCGTGTGCGGCACCGGGAACTGCTTCTCGACCTCCTCGGTGAGGCCGGTCGCGGGATCGAGTCGCCGCTCGAGCATCGGTACGCCCGGGACGTCGAGCGCAGGCACGGGCTGCCGACGCCGCAGGCTCAGCTGTCCGAGCGGGTGGAGGACCGGTGGATCCGGGCCGACCGCGTGCACACCGGGCTCGGGGTGCGGATCGAGCTCGACGGCCAGCTGGCGCATCCGTTCGGTCGGACCGACGACGACACCTGGCGGGACAACGCCGTCCTCATCGCGCGGGGCGACGTGACGCTGCGGTACCGCTGGCGACACGTCGTCGTCGAACCGTGCGCCACGGCCGCCCAGGTGGTCGCAGCGTTGAGGTCGCGCGGCTGGACCGGTCACCCCAGGCGCTGCGCCGACGCCTGCCCGGTTCGCCCCTGACAAGCCGAAGACTTCGTCCTGCCACACAGGACGAAGTCTTCGCGCCGAGCACGAGGAGGGCCCGGCGACCCCTCCGGTCGCCGGGCACTCCGCGTCGCTCAGTACGACGTGCCGACCACCCAGTCGGCCAGCATGTCGACCCAGGTGACCTTCGCCAGCCCGTACGGCTCACCAGACTCGTCCGGCATCGGCATGAGGACCGTCGATTTGCCGGTCGTCGCGTCGTGGGCCGTGAGGGGGAACTGCGCCGCCTCGCCGCCACCGGCGGGACGGGTGATGACCCGGTTCCCGGAGGTGGTGAGCTCGAGGTCCCCGACGTCTGGCAGCGGGGCCATCACCTCCGTGACCGACGTGCCGGTGACGGCCCACAGCCCCCAGCCGGACTCGTCGATCGCCGAGACGACGTGCCGACCGTCGGCCAGCGGCAGGACGTCCGACAAGGCGGTCCAGCCGAGATCCGCGAAGACCGGGGTCGCCTGGGGCATCGTGGGCGGGTCCCACACCGGGGTGAACGTGCTGGCGTACAACCCCGAACCGCACTGGACGACGACCTGCGTGGAGGACAGCCACCCCCCTGCCAGGCAGGATCCGTCCGCACCCTCCGGCGGCTGGAAGAACTGCTTGGCACCTGTCCGGAGGTCGACGACCCCGCCACCGGCGTAGACGTAGCTGCGGTCCGGGCTCAGCTCGCCCTCCGTCTGCGGGAGGGTGTAGGCGAGCGTCGTGGCGGCCCCGTCGGGTGTCACCGCGACGAGCTCCATCGCCGTCTGCCAGATCAGGTTCCCGGTCGACGCGACACCGATCCACCGAGCATTGGCCGGCGTGCCGGGGACTGCGCTGAGGGTGCCGGTCGACAGGTCCAGCCACCGCGGCTCGCTGTCCGCACCGAGCACCAGGGCCCGGTCGTCGCCGGCCGTCCAGTGCAGGACGCCCAGCACCTTGTCGTCGTCGCCGGAGCGGAGGTCGAGCAGCTTGTACCGGTCGCCCGCCGGCGAGAGCAGCAGGAGCCGCTCCGCGCTGGTGGAGAACAGGTCCGAGCCCTCGACGTAGTAGACCGGCGCCTCGATGGCGAGGACCCACCCGGGGGTTGCACCCGCCACCAGGGCCGGGGTCGCCGGCTGCGTCGCGACCTGACCGAACGTCGGCGGCACAGGCTGCACGACCGGTGGCTGCGTCGAGGTCGGGGTCGGGGTCGGGGTCGCGGTGACCGAGGGCGTGGGCGTCGGGGTGGGCGTCACAGACACGGACGGCGTCGGCGTGTCCGCAGGGGCCGGAGCCGTGTACCGCAGACCGGCCCAGGCCGCGGTGCCGACGACGCCCGCGGCGGCGACGCCGACCACGGACTCCATGGTGTGCCGCTGCACGCGACGACGCCGGACGGACCGCACGATCCGCGCGAGGCCCAGGTCGTCCATCGGCTCGTCGGGCGACAGCTCCTGCGCTGCCTGCTCCAGCAGTGTTCCCAGCTCGTTCGTCATGCCGCACCTCCCGTGCCGTTGAGCAGCCGCACGTGCGCGGTCTCCTTGTCGGTCGTCGTCGTGCCTAGCGCGGCGTCCAGCCGCGCGGTCCCGTCGGACGTGTACCTCTTGACCGCGCCCTCGCTCAGCCCGAGCGCCGACGCCGTCTCCCGGACGGACATGTCCTCCACCTGCCGGAGCACCACACATGCACGCTCCCGCGGCGGCAGGGACTGGAGCGCCCGCTGCACGTCGGCGCCGAGGCCGCGTGGCTGGATCTCCACGGGCGTGGACGCTCGTCCGCCCAACCGTGCGGTGGCGGCCCGCTCGCGGGTGCGCCGTCGCGACTCGTCGATCGAGCGGGTGACGATCGCCCGCCGCACGTACTGCTCCGCCTGCGGCACGGTGGTGAACCGCGCGCGGCCGGAGAACGTGGAGATCAACGCCTCCTGGACCAGGTCCTGAGCGTCATGGCGTGAGCCGCACACGAGCATCGCGTGACCCACCAGACGCGTGTAGCGCTCGCGCACCAGCTGCTCGAGCACCACCTCCCACTGTGTACTCACATCCGTCCCCTCATCCCCCCAGTGCACCAGCGTTCCGGTCTCGCCAAGAAGAACGGCACTGGGGTGCCTGGAGGTTGGGTCAGGGTGCGACGCCTACGGCGAAGGACTCCATCGCGCCGGAGACGGGCGACATCCAGTCGACCGGGAGAAGGCTGGTCGTGGCTCCCGTGGCGGCGACGATGCGGCTCAGCGCTGGCATGGCGACGTCGACGCAGACGGGCATCGTCGTGGCGTAGACGTCGCCGCCCGTACCGGTCCACGGCACCACGGGGTCGTCCGGGCTGTCGGTGTCCAGTCGCTCAGTCGAGTCGGTCGAGCTCCACCACACGTACAGGCTGCCTCTGCAGGTGTCGAAGTCACCAGTGCCACTGCCCGTGAACGCCACGCCGCCGTCGCCGGTCGGCACGCCGTCACCCTGGGGATAGGTTTCCGCCGCACCGAGGACGGGGACGGCGTGCTCGCCGGTGGGGTCGGTGTTGACACGCCAGTAGGTGGGTCGGGCCACGGGATCCTCCTGGCACTGGACGAGGACCCAGCGCTCGTCGATCCACGAGGTCGTGGTGCACCCGGGCCAGGGCATTCCCCCAGGGGTCCAGGCCTCCCCGGTCGCGACGTCGACGACGACCCCGACCCAGTCCTGCGCCCTGTCGTGCAGCACCACCCTCTGACCGGTCGGGTCGAGCTGGGCATGCTGCGCGTCCGTGAGGAACCGGGTGGTGAGGCTCCTCGCAGCCCCGAGTCGGTCGACGGCCACGACGGTCCCTTGACCGACCCTCCCCTCGACCTCGTTCGACAGGACGATGCGCTCACCTGATCGCGCCCACCCGACCATGACCCCGGCCGGGACGGCGGGGGTCGTCGTCACGTCCCCCGTCAGCAGGTCGATCGTCCCCCAGGACTGTGCTGACTCAGCACTCCACACCGTCACGTCGGCCGTCGTCATGCCGGCGACCCAGCGGTCGATGCCGACCCAGAGGTCGAGCGGGAGGTCGACGACGTGGAACCGCTCGCCCTCGGGTGACGCCAGGACGAGGGCGTTGAACCCGGGCAGCTGCTCGAACGCTGCGTCCGCCGGGCCCTCGCCCGGCCAGACCGGGCCGGCGTACCGGAGCAGGACCCACCCGGGCGTCGCCGCGGCGATGATCTCCCGGGTGGCCGCGGGCATCGCTGGCAGGCCGGGGAGCAGGACCGTCTGCGGGGTGCTCGGTGTGGGCGTCGCTGTCGGCGTCGGAGAAGGCGCCGGCTCCGTGACCGTCGGCGACGGCGTCACGGCGGGCGTCGGGTCCTCCACCGCGCGCAGGCCGAACCACGCGGTCGCTCCCACGACCACCGCCACGCACGCCGCGGACGTCCCGCGGACCGCGGCCCGGGTCGCCCGCCGACGCCGGACGGCCGCGCGCATCCGCGAGACCCGGTCGGTGTCGTCGGCGGTGTCCGCGAGCGCGCCGGTGGCCCGGGCGAGCGCGTCGGTCATGAGCTCGTGCAGGTCACGCGCCACGGTCCACCTCGTTCACGGTCAGCAGGACGGTCGTCGCGTCGTCGCTGGGGACGCTGACGTCGAGGCGGGAGGACAGGGTCCGGACGGCGTCGGACACGTACCGCTTCACGGCCCCCTCACTCAGGCCGAGCACGTCGGCGGTCTCGCGCACGGACAGGTCGTCGAGGTGCCGCAGGACGACGCACGCGCGCTCCCGGGGCGGCAGTGCGGCGAGCGCAAGCTCGAGCTCGCCGGTGAGGCCGAGGTCGGCGAGGTCGTCGGCGACCGGCTCCGGTCGCGCCGCGATGCGCCCGAGCGCCGCTGTCTCGCGGCCCCGGCGGCGGGTGCCGTCGATGAACCGGGAGACGATCGCCCGGCGGACGTAGCCCTCGGCGTGCTCGACGGACGTGAACCTGGCCCGGCCGGAGAACGCCGACACCACCGCGTCCTGGACCAGGTCCTCCGCGGCGTGCCGCTCCCGCACGAGCAGCAGTGCGCGGGCGAGCAGCGCGGGGTACCGCTCCCGCACCACCTGCTCGAGCAGGGGCTCCCACTGCCTCGTCATCGCTCTCCCGTCATCGCGGCCACTACTCCTTCCACGACGCAGGGGTGCTCCGGGGTTGGGTCGGTGGGTCCGTGCTGGGTGCGAGGATGACACGGTGCAGGTGATCGCCGACCTCAAGGCCCTCTGGCCTCTGAAGGACTTCCGCAAGCTGTTCGCCGTCCGGCTGGTCAGCCAGGCGGCCGACGGCATGTTCCAGGTCGGGCTGGCCACGCTGTTCTTCTTCTCGCCGGAGAACGCCAGCACCGCCACGGGCGTCGCGACGGCCTTCGCTGTGCTGCTGCTGCCGTTCACCATCGTCGGCCCGTGGGCGGGCGTCCTGCTCGACCGGTGGCGACGCCGGCAGGTGCTGTTCGTCGGCAACCTGGTGCGCGTCGTGATCACCGTGGTCATCGCGCTGATCATGGTGACGGACGGGGTGGGACCGGCGGTCTACGTGCTGGCGCTGGTCAACCTCTCGATCAACCGGTTCCTGCTCTCGGCGCTCAGTGCGTCGCTTCCCCGCACGGTCGACGGTCCGCTCCTGCTCACCGCGAACTCGCTCACCCCGACCCTGGGCGCCGCGGCGGCCGGCGTCGGCGGCGCGACGGGCTTCGTCCTCGGGTTCGTGCTCCCCGCCGGGCGGGGCCGGGACGCGGCCGCCCTCTTCCTCGCCGCCACGGTCATGGCCACCGCCTCGGCGCTGGCCACCCGGCTGGGCAAGGACCGGTTGGGTCCCGACGAGCGTGCCGACGCCCGCCAGATGAAGGCTGCGCTGAGCAGCCTCGCGCACGGCCTGGTGGCCGGTGCGCGGCACCTGCTCCAGCGGGGGACCCCGGCCCGCGCGCTCGGCATCATGGCCGCGCACCGGTTCCTGTACGGCGTCACGTTCATCGCCAGCATCCTCATCGCCCGCAACCTGCTGTCCGACCCGGCGGATGCCGACGAGGGGCTGCGGACGTTCGGGGTGGTGCTCGGGGCGTCGGCGCTCGGCTTCGTGCTCGCGGTGGTGCTCACCCCCGTGCTGTCGCCGCGCACGGGTCCGCACTCGTGGATCGTGCTCTGCCTCGGGCTCGCGGCGGTGAGCCAGCTGCTGCTCGTCGCGTCCGCGAGCAGGCCGGCCGTGCTCGTCGCCGCCGGGTCCCTCGGCCTCGCCGCGCAGGGCGCCAAGATCGCGGTCGACACCATCGTGCAGCGGGACACCGACGACGCGTTCCGCGGCCGCGCGTTCGCGCTCTACGACGTCCTCTACAACGCCGCGTTCGTCGGCGCCGCCGCGCTCGGCGCCGTCACCCTGCCCGACACCGGCTACTCCCGAGGGCTGTTCCTGGTGCTCGCCGTCGGGTACGCCGGGTTCGCGCTGCTCTACGGGTCCGCGTCCCGGCGGGCCCTCCTGGTCCAAGCCCCCGCCGCGCAGGTGGTCTCGTGAACCAGCTCCCGCTCGACGCGGTCCTCGCCAGCGACCTCGCCATGTCGATCGCGGACGCCACGCTCCCCGACCTGCCGCTGGTCTGGGTCAACCAGGGGTTCACGCGGCTGACCGGATACCCGGCGGACGAGGCGCTCGGCCGCAACTGCCGGTTCCTGCAGGGCGCGGACACCGACCCGATCGCCGTGTCGCGCATCCGCACCGCGCTGGACGAGCACCGGACCGTCGCCACCGTCATCCGCAACTACCGCCGCGACGGCTCCCCGTTCTGGAACCAGCTGGTGATCAGCCCGGTGGTGGACGAGACCGGCCGGGTGACGCACCACGTCGGCATCCAGGCGGACGTCACAGACCGGGTGAACACCGACCGCGAGCGCGATCTCGAGCTGGACCTGGTCGAGCAGACGACGGCACGGCTCGACCTGCTGGCCCGGATCAGCGACGAGCTGGCCCAGCACCTGGACTACGACGACGCGGTGGACGCGCTGGGCGACACCGCCATCCCGGCTCTCGCCACCTGGGGCTTCGTCGCGATCACGGACGACCGGGGCCGGTTCTCCCGCGTGCACCTCGTCGCCGGCGACCCGCACGAACGCGACGCGGCCCGCGCGCTGGCCAACGAGGACCTCACCTGGTTGTCCGGGTCCCCCACGGTGGCCGAGGCCCTGGCCAGCAGCCCCGGGTTCGTCGCGACGCCGTTCCCCGTGGACATCGACTCCCTGCCCGCACGCACCACCCCCGTCCAGCTCGCCCTGCTGCACCGGCTAGGGCTCGGGGAGGCGATGGTGGTGCCGCTGCGGGCCCGCGACCGCGTGCTGGGCGTGCTCACCCTGGTCTCCGTCGAGCCGTTCACCGGGGGCGCGGTCGTGACGGCGGCGCACCTGGGTCGGCGTGCGGGGCTGGCGCTCGACAACGTCCGGCTGTTCCTCGCGGAGCGCACCGCCGCGCTGACCCTGCAGCACAGCCTGCTGCCGGAGATCCCGGACATCCCGGGGCTCGACGTCGCCGCTGCCTACGTACCGTCGGCCCGGCACGCGGAGGTGGGCGGTGACTGGTTCGACGTGCTCCCGCTGCCGGACGGCGCGATCGGTCTGGCGGTCGGCGACGTCGTCGGCCACGACCTGCGGGCCGCCGCGGCGATGGGCCAGCTGCGCTCGCTGCTGCGGTCCTACGCGTGGGAGGGCTCGTCGCCGGGTCAGGTCCTGGCGCGCGCGGACGAGCTGGTGCGCGGGCTCGACATCGCCGACATCGCGACGTGCGCGTACCTGCGCTGGCAGGCGACGGGTGACGGAGCCGTCGTGACCTACGCCCGGGCCGGTCACCCGCCGCCGCTGCTGCGCATGCCCGACGGCCGGATCGAGGTGCTGAACGGTGGGCTGTCCACGCCCATCGGCCTGTCCCCGGACGGCTCCGAGGCGACCGTCGACGTCCCCGCCGGCGCGATGCTCGTGCTCTACACCGACGGGCTGGTCGAGCGCCGCGACCGCGGGCTGCGCGAGGGGATCGCCGCCCTCTCCGCCGAGCTGTCGGCCACGCCCGACGGCGCCGACGCCGCGATGGTGCGGGACCTGCTGGTCAAGACGCTCGTCGGTGCCCACCACGAGGACGACGTGTGCCTGCTGGTGGTCAGGACCGCGCCGACCACCAGCTGAGCAGCTCCTCGCGCGCGGCGTCGGGACCGAGGGGTCCTCGTTCCATGCGCAGCTCGAGCAGGTGCTTGTAGGCCTCGCCCACCTCGCGCCCCGGCGCCAGGCCCAGGATCTCCATGATCTGGGTGCCGTCGAGGTCGGGCCGGATCGAGCTCAGCTCCTCCTGCTCCCGCAGGCGGGCGATCCGCTCCTCCAGGTCGTCGTACGCCGCCGACAGCCGGGCGGCCTTGCGCAGGTTGCGCGTGGTGCAGTCCGACCGCGTCAGCCGGTGCAGCCGTTCCAGCAGCGGGCCCGCGTCCGTGACGTACCGGCGCACCGCCGAGTCGGTCCACGCGCCCTCGCCGTACCCGTGGAAGCGCAGGTGCAGCTCGGTCAGCCGCGCGACCGCCTGGACGGTCGCCTTGTCGAACCGCAGCTCCTTGAGCCGCTTGGCGACGAGCTTGGCGCCGACCATCTCGTGGTGGTGGAAGCTGACGCCGCCCGCCTCCTCGAACCGGCGCGTGCGCGGCTTGCCGATGTCGTGCAGCAGCGCCGCCAGCCGCAGCACCAGGTCGGGTCCGGGCACCGCGCCGTCGGGACCGGTCTCCAGGGCGATGGCCTTGTCGAGCACCATCAGCGAGTGCTCGTAGACGTCCTTGTGGCGGTGGTGCTCGTCGATCTCCAGCCGCAGCGCCGGCAGCTCAGGCAGGACATGCTCGGCGAGTCCGGTGTCGACCAGCACCTCCAGGCCGAGCCGGGGCTGCGCCGAGACCAGCAGCTTGCTCAGCTCGTCCCGCACGCGCTCCGCGGACACGATCGCGATCCGGTCGGCCATCGCCACGATCGCCGCACGCGTGGCGGGCTCCACGGCGAAGCCCAGCTGAGCGGCGAAGCGGGCGGCGCGCATCATGCGCAGCGGGTCGTCGTCGAACGACTGCCGGGGGTCCACGGGGGTGCGCAGCACGCCGGCGGCGAGGTCGGTGAGCCCGTCGAACGGGTCGACGAACGTCAGCTCCGGCACGCGGACGGCCATGGAGTTCACCGTGAAGTCGCGGCGGGACAGGTCACCCTCGAGCGAGTCGCCGAACGCCACCTGTGGCTTGCGCGACGTGGGGTCGTACTCGTCCGACCGGTAGGTGGTGACCTCGACGACCACGTCGTCCGCGAGCGCGGAGCGGCGGCCGGCGAACCGGCGGGCGCCGATGGTGCCGAACTCCTTGCCGATGTCCCAGTGCGCGTCACCCCAGCGGGCCAGGATCGCCTCCGTCTCGTCCGGCGTCGCGGAGGTGGCGAAGTCGAGGTCGGCGGACGTCCGGCCGAGGAACGCGTCGCGCACCGGGCCGCCGACGAGAGCGAGCTCGTGGCCGGCGGCGGCGAACAGCCCGCCGAGCTCCAGGGCGTCGGCCGGCAGTCCGGCGAGCACGCCCAGCGCCCGCTTCTGCAGCGTCACCAGGGCGGCGCTGAGGTCGGACGGCTCGGGACTGGCGGGCGGATCGAGGGGCGGCACTCGTCCAAGCCTGCCAGACGTGCCGGGCCGGAGGGTGCGCCCCGAGTCGTTACAGTGTCGATATGTCGAGCCCGGCGCGTCCACCTGTACCCGGGGGCGTCCCAGCGCCTCCAGGTGGGCACCCGCTGCGCATCGACCCCCGGCACACGCTCCTGCGCGTCCCGCCGACGCCCCTGCCCGTGGTGGACGAGACGTCCGCCGGCGGCATCGTCGTGAGCCGGCGCGAGGGCGTCGACCACGCCGCCGTCATCGCGCGCCGCAACCGCGCGGGCCGGCTCGAGTGGTGCCTGCCGAAGGGCCACCTCGAGGGCGACGAGACGCCCGAGCAGGCCGCGGTCCGCGAGATCGCGGAGGAGACGGGCATCACCGGCGAGGTCCTGCGCCGCCTCGGGGTCATCGACTACTGGTTCAGCGGCGACGACCGCCGCGTGCACAAGGTCGTGCACCACTTCCTGCTGGGCGCGACCGGAGGAGACCTCACCGTGGAGGGCGACCCGGACGGCGAGGCCGAGGACGCCGCGTGGGTGCCGGTGGCGGAGCTCCACGGCGTGCTGGCCTACCCGAACGAACGCAGGCTCGCCGAGGCGGCGCTCGTCGTGCTCGTCGGCGAGGCATGACCGCCCGGTCGCCGCGACGTCGGGCGCTGCACGCCCCGCGACGTCGGGCGCTGCGCGCCCTGCGACGTCGGGCGCTGCGCGCCACCCTGGCCGTCGCCGGAGCCCTCCTGCTCGCGCTGCCCCTCGCCGGCCCCGCGTCCGCCACGGCCACCGACGACCCCGAGCTGGACGTCTCCGTGCGGATCACCGAGGTCTCGCCGAGCGTCCTGCGACCGGGCGAGGACCTGCTGGTGCGGGCGACGCTGCGCAACGACGGCGACGAGACGATCGACCGGCCCAGCGCCGTGCTGCGGATCAGCCGGTTCCGCGTCAGCTCGCGTGCCGAGGTCGACGCGTGGGCGTCGGCGGGGACCACCCGGTTGAGCCGCATCCCGCTGGCCACCGCACCGGTGGCCGAACCGCTGCTGCCGGGGGCGAGCGTCGCGGTCGAGCTCCCCGTCCCGGCCGCGAAGGTGGGGCTGCTCGACGGTGCCGACACGTGGGGTCCCCGCGGCCTCGCGGTGGAGGCGCTGGACGGCTCGCGCCGGGTGGGGCTGCAGCCGACCTTCCTGCTCTGGCTCACCACCGACGACGTCCCACGCACGCCCGTCTCCGTCCTGGTGCCGATGGTCGGCCCTCCGTCGACACCGGCGCGCGCGGAGGACGGCCGGGTCGTTCCGGACGAGACGACCGTCGCCGAGCTCGACGACCAGACCGCCTCGGGCGGACGGCTGCGCGCGCTGACGGCCGCGATCGCCGCCGCGCCGGGCATCGGCGTCGCGGTGGATCCCGCCCTGCTCGACGCGGCCTCCGTGGGGACCCCGAGCACCCGAGCCTGGGCGGCCGCGCTGACGGAGGAGCTGCGCTCGCACGACGTCGTCGCGCTCCCGTGGTCCGACCCGGACATCGCCGCGGCCGCGCACGCCCAGCGACCCGACCTCGTCGACCTCGCGGTCGCGCACGCGGCGCAGACCGGCGTGCCCGGCCTCACCACGACGTCGGGCGTGCTGTGGGCGCCCGGCCCCGGGCTGCCCGACCAGGCCACCGCGGCCTTGACCTCCGAGGTCGACGCGTCGGTGATCGTGGTCCCCCCGGTCGTCGACGACGACGCCCGCCGGACGCCGGACGCGGCCGCCCGGGTCCAGACGTCCGCCGGAGCGGTCACCGCGCTGCGGCCCGACGCCGTCCTCACCTCGCTGCTCACCGAACCGCGGAAGGTCGATCCCGCGGCGACGCCGGCGTCGACCGTGCAGCGCGCGCTCGCCGAGCTGGCCGTCATCACGCGCGAGAGCGAGACCGACCAGCCGCACCTGCTGCTCGCCCCCGACCGCGGCTGGGAACCCGACCAGGCCACCGTCACCGCGCTGGCCGGCGCCCTCGCCGGCACGCCGTGGGTCCGGCTCACGCCGGCCTCGACCCTCCTGCGCTCCTCCGGCGCCGACGCGCGGGCGACGCTGCCCACGGCCGCGACGGACGACACCGAGCTGGCACCCAGCAGCGTCTCCGCCCTGGGGGACGCCCGGTCGCGCGCGGTCGCGTTCGCCGGTGTCACCAGCGACCCCGCGACCCTGCTGGACGGCCTCGACATGGAGGTCCTCGCGCCGCTGTCGGTGGCCTGGCGGGAGTCCCCGGGCCGGCGCGACGCCCTCGTCTCCTCGGTCGTCGACGCCGTCGACGCGAGGACCACCGGCCTGAGCATCGCCCACGTCAGCGACGTCGGGGTCATCGGCGCCCAGAGCGACATGGTCATCGTCGTGCGCAACGCCCTGGCCGTCCCCGCGACGGTCCTGCTCGACGTCAACCCGCGCAAGGCGTGCCTGGAGGTCGGCGAGGTCGACCCGGTGAGCGTGGACGCGCAGAGCGAGACGGCCGTCCGGGTCCCGCTGTACGCCAAGGCCAACTGCTCCGTCGTCGTCACGGCGCACCTGACCGCGACCGACGGGCTGGCCGTGTCCGCGCCCGTGCAGTTCACCGCGCAGCTGGCCCCGACGATCGAGGGCATCGGCACCGTCGTGGTCGGCATCCTGCTGGCGATCGGCCTGGTGCTCGGCATCGTCCGCACCGTCCGCCGGGGACAGAGCGCACGCCGCGGCGCCCGCACGGAGGCGGAGGCCGACGCCCCGACCTCGCTCCCCGTGCTCGGCGGCACAGCCCCTGACGAGCCGGTGGAGTCCAGGTGACCGACGACGGGATGCGCCGCGGCGCCGCACTCATGGCGTCCGGCACCGCGGTCTCCCGCGTGCTCGGCCTGCTGCGCGGCATGGTCCTGGCCACCGCGATCGGGGCGACCGGCCAGGCCGCCGACGCGTTCGCGGTGGCCAACAAGCTGCCCAACGTCCTGTACATGCTGCTCGCCGGCGGGGTGCTCAACGCCATCCTGGTCCCGCAGGTGGTGCGCGCGTACAAGCGCAAGGCCGGGCAGGAGTACGTCGACCGCCTGCTCACCCTCGGGTTCGTCCTGCTCGCCGGCGCGACGCTGGTCCTCACGCTCCTCGCGCCCTACCTCGTCGGCCTGTACTCGGACTTCGGCAACCCGACGCAGGAGGCGCTCGCCACGACGTTCGCCTACTGGTGCATCCCGCAGCTGTTCTTCTACGGCGCCTACGCGCTGCTGGGCCAGGTGCTGAACGCGCGCGGTTCGTTCGGTCCGTACATGTGGGCGCCGGCGGTCAACAACCTCGTGGCGATCGCCGGGTTCGGGGTGTTCATCGCGCTGTTCGGCGGGTGGAAGACCTCCGACGTCGTCGACGCCTCCACCTGGACCGCCGGGCAGACCACCCTCCTGGCCGCCGCGGCGTCCCTCGGTGTGGTCGCGCAGGCGGTCGTCCTCATCCCGTCGCTGCGCCGTGCCGGGGTGCACTACCGGCCGCGCTGGGGTCTGCGCGGGTCCGGCCTGAGCGCCGCCGGGACGGTCGCCACCTGGACGTTCGCAGGCCTGGCGATCGGACAGCTGGGCTACCTCGTCGTCTCCCGCGTCGCCTCCGCCGCGCCGAACGCCGCCGTCGCGGACGGCTCCGCCGCCACCGCCGTGGCCGGTCCCGCGGCCTACGACGTCGCGTTCCTCGTCTTCATGCTCCCGCACTCGCTGGTCACCGTGTCCCTGGCCACCGCCCTGTTCACCCGCCTCTCGGGCCAGGCCAGCGACGCCGACCTGCCGGGGGTGCGCGCGACGCTCTCGTCGGGCCTGCGGGTGGTGGGGGTGTTCACGATCTTCGCGACCGCCGCCATCGCCGTGCTCGCGCTGCCCCTGACCCGCGTCGTGCTGGCGACCGCCTCGGAGGGGTCGGCCGACGCGGTCTCCACGGTCGTCCTGACGATGATCGTCGGCCTGCCCGCGTTCGGTGCCTGGTCGATGTTCCAGCGCGCGTACTACGCGTACGAGGACGCGCGGTCGATGGTGCCGATCCAGGTGGTGATGGCGGCCGTCGTCGTCGCCGGAGCGATGCTCTCGCAGATGTTCCTGAGGCCCTCGCTGTGGGTGGCCGGTGCCGGTGCGGCCATGAGCGTCTCGTACGTCGTCGGCGCGCTGGTCGCCCAGTGGCGGTTGCGCCGGCGGCTCGGCGGGATCGACGGTGCCCGGGTCCTGCGCGTGCTGGTCCGCGCGACGCTGGCCGCCCTGGTGTCCGCCGCGGTCGGGTACGGGGTCCTGCGCCTGCTCGGGCTCGGCCTGTCCACCGACTTCGTGGCGTCGGTCCTGCAGTGCGCGGTCGTCGGCACCGTGATGGGTCTGGTGTACCTCGGCTGCCTGCGCGCGCTGCGCGTCCGTGAGCTGGACGAGCTGGTCGCGCCGGTGGTCCGACGCCTGCGCGGGGGACGCAGATGAGTCCGCCCGTCTAGCATGCAGGTTGGCCGTGCGGATGCGCGTGCGCAGGTGAGGGTCGCGGAGGTGCTGGTGAGCGAGGTCGTCGGACGAGGCACGGTGCTCGCGGGCCGCTACCGCGTGCTGTCCCCCGTCGTCTCCGACCTCGAGGGCGCCAGCGCGTGGCAGGCGACCGACCAGATCCTCGACCGACCCGTGCGCGTGCGGATCCTCGAGCACGGTGCCGTCGCACCCGCCCTGGACGCCGCCCGCCGGGCAGCCCTCGTCACCGACTCCCGGCTGGTCCGCGTCCTGGACGTCGGCACGCACGAGGGCTACGGCTACGTGGTGTCGGAGGAGCGGATCGGACCGTCCCTGGCCCGGCTCGTCGCGCAGCGACCGCTCACCCCGGAGCAGGCCCGCGCCGTCGTCGGCGAGGCCGCGGCCGCCCTCGAGGTGGCCCGTCGCCGCGGTGTCCACCACCTCGCGCTGCGCCCGTCGGTGCTGCACGTCAGCCCGGACGGCCGCGTGCTGCTGGGTGGACTGGCGCTGGACGCCGCGCTGCTCGGGGACTCGGGTGGCGACGCCCGATCGACCAGCCGTGCCGACGCCGTCGGACTGGTCCGGCTGCTCTACGCCGCCCTCACCGGCCTGTGGCCCGCCGACCCGCGCGCGCCGCAGACCCCCGGCGGCGAGACCCTGCCGCCGGCACCGATCGTCAACGGCGCCCCGGTCGCCCCTGCCGACCTGGTCCCCGGTGTGCCCAACGACCTGGACACGCTCTGCGTGGTGACCCTCGGGCCCCACGAGGACGGACCGCACAGCCCCGCCGAGCTGGTCCGCGAGCTCGAGCCGTGGGGGGAGATCAGGGCGGCGGTCGCCGATCCCGCCACGCCCGGTGGCGCCGTCACCGCGCAGTTCCCGCCCACAGGTGCCGCGGCACCCGGAGGAGGCGTCCCCGTGCCCGAGGACAACGACCAGGACACCGCCCCCGTGACGGTGCAGCGCCAGTCCGTGCGGACCGCGTTCCAGCAGCAGGACCCGCCCGGGGCCAACCGTCCCGGCACACCCCCGCCGGCCACCCCCTCGCGGGCCGGCTCGCTGGGTGCCGGTCCCGCCGACGTCGCGACGCCGCCGTCCGGGGTGCCGATGCCGCCGCCTCCCACGCCCGTTCCCGCCCCGGAGCCGCTGCCGCCCCCGGTCCTGCCGACCGTCGTCCGCCGGCCGGTGTCCCAGACGTCGTCGGTCGCCACCCCGTCCTCGGTGCCCCCGGTCGCCCGGGTGAGCCCGCACCCCACCGGACCGTTCGGTGAGCCGCCCCCGACCCCCCTGTCGGGATTCGATTTCGGCGAGGTCATCGGGTCCGAGCCCGAGGCACCCGGCAAGCGACGCTTCGACCCGACGGCGATGGTGCTCGTCGTGGTCGTCGTGGTCGTGGTCGTCGGCGTCATCCTCGCGTTCCGGGCGCTGTTCGCGTCGATCGACCCCGGCACGGCCGCGGCGGACCCCGACCCGACGCCGAGCGCCTCCGCACCCGCCGTGCCACCGACCGACGCCGCCGCACCCGAGCAGCCGGCCCCGCCCGTCGGAGGTGCGCCGGTCATCGCGTCCGCCACGACGATCGACCCGTCCGACGCCGACGGCGAGCACCAGGAGGACGTCGCCAAGGCGTACGACAGCGACCCCGCCACGTTCTGGTACACGATGACCTACAAGCGGGACGACTTCGCCGGGTTCAAGGACGCCGTCGGATACGCCGTCACCCTGACCACGACGACCACCGTGAGCACGGTGACCCTGCACGCCAACGGCACGGGCGGGAACGTGGAGATCCGGGCGACCGACGCCGCGAACCCCACCGCCGGCGAGGTGCTGGCGTCGGGACCGTTCGGGCCGGACGCGGTGTTCACGCTCGACCCCGCCACCGAGACCCAGTCGCTCGTCCTGTGGGTCACCCAGCTGCCCACGGCGGCGGACGGCGGGTTCCGGCTCGAGCTGACGGAGATCGCCCTGTCGTAGGCGGGCGCAGGAACAGAACCCGCCTAGGATCGGTTGACCCGACAGCCCCGTCGGATCACCTCCGGCATGCCGAACCGCAAGGAAGTCTCGTGACCGAGCAGTCCACCACCGTCCGCGACCTCGTCATCGTCGGATCCGGTCCGGCCGGCTACACCGCGGCGATCTATGCGGCCCGTGCCGGTCTGGCGCCGCTGGTCATCGCCGGCTCCGTGACCGCCGGCGGCGCGCTGATGAACACCACCGAGGTCGAGAACTTCCCCGGCTTCCCGGACGGAATCCAGGGTCCCGAGCTGATGGAGGGTCTGCAGAAGCAGGCCGAGCGGTTCGGTGCCGAGGTCTTGTGGGACGACGCGTCCTCGCTGGACCTGACCGGTGACATCAAGACGATCCAGACGCTCAACGGCGAGACGTTCCAGGCTCGTGCCGTCATCCTGGCGACCGGCTCCGCGTACCGCGAGCTGGGCCTGGACGACGAGAAGCGCATGTCCGGCCGCGGCGTGTCGTGGTGCGCCACGTGCGACGGGTTCTTCTTCCGCGACCAGGACATCATCGTGGTCGGCGGCGGCGACTCGGCCGTCGAGGAGGCCACGTTCCTCACCCGCTTCGGCAAGCGCGTCACCCTGGTGCACCGCCGCGACCACCTGCGCGCCTCGAAGATCATGGCGGACCGCGCCATGAACGACCCGAAGATCGAGTTCGCCTGGAACAGCGAGGTCGTCGGCATCCACGGCGAGAACAAGGTCACCGGCGTGACCCTGCGCGACACCGTCACCGGCGAGACGCGTGAGCACCCCGCCACGGGGGTCTTCGTCGCCATCGGCCACGTCCCGCGCTCCGAGCTGGTCAAGGGCCAGGTGGACCTGGACGACGAGGGCTACGTGCAGGTGATCGGCCGGTCCACGGCCACCAACCTCACCGGCGTCTTCGCGTGCGGCGACCTGGTCGACCACACCTACCGGCAGGCCATCACCGCCGCAGGCTCCGGGTGCGCCGCCGCGCTGGACGCCCAGCACTTCCTCGCCTCCTTGGGCGACCTGGTGGCGCCGGTCCCCCCGATCGAGTCCTACGCGCAGGAGATCCGATGAGCGCCACCACCCCCGTCACCGACGCGACCTTCCAGAGCGAGGTGCTCGAGTCGGAGATCCCCGTGATCGTCGACTTCTGGGCGCCCTGGTGCGGACCGTGCCGCATGGTGGCCCCCGTGCTGGAGGAGCTGGCCACGACGTACGCCGGCCGGGTCAAGATCGTCAAGCTCAACTCCGACGAGAACCCCCAGGTCACCGGCGACTACGGCATCGTGTCCATCCCGACGCTGAACTTCTACGCCGGCGGTGAGCTGGTGAAGTCCGTCATCGGGGCGCGTCCGAAGTCGATGATCACGGAGGACATCGAGAGCGTGCTCGCCGCCGTCTGACACCTTGCGCTGTTCCGGGGTCCGGTCGTGACAAACTCACGTGCATGACTGCGCACCCCGTTCCCGACGGCGAGACGTCGGGCCCCCCCACGTCCTCGGCCGCCGGCACCGGCACGCGCCTCGACCCCTGGCTCGGCGCCTACGCCGAGCGCACGCACGGCATGCGGTCCAGCGAGATCCGCGCCCTGTTCGCCGTGGCCAACCGGCCCGAGGTGGTCTCCCTGGCCGGGGGCATGCCGTTCCTCGAGGGTCTGCCGCTGGACGTCCTCGGCGACCTCGCCCAGCGCGTCGTCGCCACGCGCGGCCTGCAGGCGCTGCAGTACGGCTCCGGGCAGGGCGACGAGACCCTGCGTGAGCAGATCCTCGACGTGATGGCCCTCGAGGGCATCGACGCGCACCCCGACGACGTCGTCGTCACCACCGGGTCGCAGCAGGCGCTCGACCTGGTGACTCGCATCTTCATCGACCCGGGCGACGTCGTCGTCGCGGAGGCCCCCTCCTACGTCGGCGCGCTCGGCGTGTTCCGCGCCTACCAGGCCGACGTGGTGCACGTCCCCATCGACGCCGACGGCCTCATCCCCGCCGCGCTCGAGTCCACTCTCGCCGCGCTCGCCCGCGAGAGTCGGCGCGTCAAGTTCCTCTACACGGTCCCGAACTTCCACAACCCTGCGGGGGTGTCCCTCTCCGTCGAGCGGCGACCGCAGATCCTCGAGATCGCCCGGCGGTACGGCGTCCTGGTGCTCGAGGACAACCCCTACGGCCTGCTCGGCTTCTCTTCCGAGCCCGTCGCCGCCCTGCGCTCCCTCGACGACGAGGGCGTGCTCTACCTCGGCTCGTTCTCCAAGACGTTCGCGCCCGGCTACCGCGTCGGCTGGGTGGTCGCCCCGCACGCCGTCCGGGAGAAGCTGGTCCTGGCCAGCGAGTCCGCCATCCTGTGCCCGTCGAACGCGTCGCAGATCGCGATCTCCACCTACCTGGCCACCTGCGACTGGAAGGGCCAGATCAAGTCCTACCGGGAGCAGTACCGGGAGCGGCGCGACGCCATGGTCGCCGCGCTGGCCGAGCACCTGCCCGAGGCGTCGTGGAACGTTCCTGACGGCGGCTTCTACACGTGGGTCCGCCTGCCCGAGGGTCTCGACGCCAAGGACATGCTCCCGCGTGCCGTCACCGCTCGGGTCGCCTACGTGCCGGGCACCGCGTTCTACTTCGACGGCTCCGGCGCCGACCACATGCGCCTCTCGTTCTGCTACCCGACGCCCGAGCGCATCCGAGAGGGCGTGCGCCGGCTCGCCGGGGTGGTCGCGGGCGAGCGGGAGCTGGTGGAGCTCTTCGGCACCACCGGGTCGGCCGGTCACGGCGACGTGCAGCAGCCGGGGCCCGATGTCGCCTGACACGCTCCTGCCCCACCTCGCCATCGGAGTCCTCCTACCGTGACCGTCACCCCGTCCCCCCGCGTCGTCGTCCTGGCCGGGGGGTTGTCCCACGAGCGTGACGTGTCGCTGCGGTCCGGCCGCCGGGTGGCCGACGCCCTGCGCTCCGTCGGGGTCGAGGTCTCGGTCCACGACGTCGACGCCGACCTGGTCCCGGCGCTCGTGCAGCTGCAGCCCGACCTCGTGTGGCCGCTCCTGCACGGCACCAGCGGTGAGGACGGGTCGGTGCGGGACGTCGTCCAGATGCTCGGGCTGCGCCTGCTGGGCACGGGGCCGCGCGAGAGCCGAATCGCCTGGAGCAAGCCCATCGCCAAGACCGTCGCCGCCCGCGCCGGGCTGGCCACCCCCGAGTTCGTCACCCTGCCGCAGTCGCTGTTCCGCGAGCTCGGCGCGCGGCAGGTCCTCGACGCCATCGTCCACCGGCTCGGTCTGCCGGTGGTGGTGAAGCCGTCCCGCGGCGGGTCCGCGCTCGGCGTCACGCTCGTGACCAGCCCCGATGCACTGCCGCAGGCCATGGTCGACTGCTTCGCCTACGGTGACACCGCCCTGGTGGAGCGGGCCGTGGCGGGGACCGAGGTGGCCGTGAGCGTGGTCGACACCGGTGACGGGCCGGTCGCGCTCCCCGCCGTCGAGATCGTGACCGAGGGACCGTACGACTTCGACGCCCGCTACAACCCCGGCCGGACCGAGTACTTCGCCCCGGCCCGGCTCTCCGCACGCGCGGCCGGCGACGTCGCCGCGGCCGCGCTGCTCGCGCACCAGGCCCTCGGGCTCACCGGGCTCTCCCGCACCGACCTGATCGTCGACGACGAGGGAACCGTGTGGTTCCTCGAGGTCAACGTGGCGCCGGGCATGACCGAGACGTCGCTCCTGCCGCAGGCGGCCGAGGCCGCCGGGCTCTCGCTCGGGGCGCTCTACCGATCACTCGTGGACGCCGCACTCACTCGCTGACATTTTTGTACAACTTATCCGTTCTCTCCTGTACGCCTCAGCCCTTGAGCAGGCCCGGGTCCTCCGGCGCGAGGCTGGCGAGGATCCGGTTGAGGTCCTGCACCGACGCGAACTCCACCGTCAGGCGGCCGCGCGACTTGCCCAGGCTCACCTTGACGCGGGTGTCGAACCGGTCGGAGAGCCGGGCAGCGAGGTGGTCGAGCGCCTCGTTCTTCACACCCGCTCGCGGGGCCGCCCTGCGCGCCGCGGGAGCCGCGTCCCCACCCAGCGACACGATCTCCTCGACCGCGCGCACGGAGAGGCCCTCCGCCACGATCCGCTGGGCGAGCCGCTCGATGGCCGCGCCGTCGTTGAGGCCGAGCAGCGCGCGGGCATGGCCGGCAGACAGGACCCCGGCCGCCACCCGACGCTGCACCAGCGGCGGCAGCTTGAGCAGGCGCAGGGTGTTCGAGATCTGCGGCCGTGAACGCTGGATGCGTGTCGCCAGCTGCTCGTGCGTGCACCCGAAGTCGTCGAGCAGCTGCTGGTAGGCGGCAGCCTCCTCGAGGGGGTTCAGCTCGGACCGGTGCAGGTTCTCCAGGAGCGCGTCCCGCAGCAGGTCGGAGTCACCGGTCTCGCGGATGATCGCCGGGATCGTCGCCAGACCCGCGGCCTGCGTGGCACGCCACCGCCGCTCGCCCATGATCAGCTCGTAGCCGTCACCGGCGTCGCGCACGACGATCGGCTGGAGGACGCCGACCTCCCGGATCGAGCCGACCAGCTCCTCGAGGGCGTCCTCGTCGAACACGGTGCGCGGCTGCTTCGGGTTGGGACGGATCTCCCCCACCGGCAGCTCGGCGAACCGCGCGCCCGGGACGGGAACCAGGCCGTCGTCCGGCGCGGCAGGCTGTGCGCTCGGGGGTGCCGTCTCGACGACGGGCTCCGTGACCTCCGGTGCCGAGTCCGTGGCGTCCACCGGCGGTTCCTCAGTCAGCGTGGCGGTCGCCACGCCGTTCTGGGCAGCCGCTGCGGCCGCCTCACCGTTCGCTGCAGCGGCTGCTGCCGCCGCCTCACCGTTCTCCCGCTCCCGGTCAGGGAAGAACACGTCCACCGGTCGCTCGGCACCCGTGGGCCGCTGGCCGTCCAGGCCGGTGGGGATGAGGGCCCCGAGACCCCGGCCGAGCCCGCGTCGCTTCTCGCTCACTGTTCCTCCTGAAGGACGGGCGAAGCCGTCCCGTTCTCATGGTCTGCGTGGTGGGAGTCGCCGTTCGACGACGTCCCGTCGGTGTAGCTGTCGGTCAGGTCGGTGGCTCCCCGCTCCGCCACCTCGCGCGCTGCCTCGAGGTAGGCGAGCGCACCGGACGATCCCGCGTCGTACGTCATCACGGTCTGGCCGTAGCTCGGCGCCTCTGAGATGCGCACCGAGCGCGGCACCGTCGTGCGCAACGTCCGCTCCGGGAAGTGCGTACGCACCTCCGTCGCCACCTGCTGCGCGAGGTTGGTCCGCGCGTCGTACATGGTGAGCAGGATCGTCGAGACGTGCAGCCGCGGGTTGAGGTGCGCCTGGATCAGCTGGATGGTCTTGAGCAGCTGACTGAGTCCCTCCAGCGCGTAGTACTCGCACTGGATGGGGATGAGCACCTCGCGGGCCACCACGAACGCGTTGACCGTCAGCAGGCCCAGGCTCGGCGGGCAGTCGACGAAGACGTAGTCGATCCGCTCCTGCCCGCTGGCCACCCGTCCGTCCAGGTACGCGTCGAGGGCGTTCCGCAGGCGGGTCTCCCGGGCCACCATCGACACGAGCTCGATCTCGGCGCCGGACAGGTCGATCGTCGCCGGCAGGCACCAGAGGTTCGGCACGTCCGGGCTCTCCTGGACCGCGTCCGCCATCGGTGCGCCGTCGACCAGGACCTCGTAGATCGACGGGGTGCCCGCCCGGTGCTCGACCCCGAGCGCCGTCGAGGCGTTCCCCTGCGGGTCGTTGTCGAGGACCAGCACGTTGAGACCCGCCTGGGCCAGTGCGGCTGCCAGGTTGACCGTCGTCGTGGTCTTCCCGACGCCACCCTTCTGGTTGGCCACCGTGATGACGCGCGTCTGCGGAGGACGCGGGAACCGACGTCCCCGCAGCTCGATCCGGCGCCGCGCGTCCTGCTTCAGCTCGGCCATCAGCGGGGTGTCGTCCGAGACTGCCGGCAGGCTGTCGACCAGGGCGGCACGGCGACTGTCCTCGGGGTCGAGGTCGTGTCGCGGCGCCATGGGCGTGATGGTGTCATGGTCGACCGCCACCTCGGCTGAACTTCCGTCGCCGTGCTGGTGCGCGTCCTGCGCACTGTCAGCGAGCGCCGACAGGGTGGCCGCCGCCTCCGTAAGCCTGTCGCCCTGACCAGCGGGAACGTCCTGGTCATCCCATGAACCCGCGGAGCCTTCGGTCCGTGCCTCACTCGGCGATGTTTCACGTGGAACGGCGTCGCCCGCCGCTTCCGATGCCGCCGGAGCTGCCATGGTCGGCACGTACGGCTCACCCGCGCTGACCGGGACGGGCTTGGTGCTCCGGCGGGTGCGGGCCGGGCTCGCGCCGCCGTCGGAGGTCGGGTCCGGAGCGGACTCTGGGGACGCCCCGCTTGCGGCTTCCTGCGTCGGTGACTCCGGGGCGGCCGGCGTGGCTTGCTGGGAGGACGACTGCGGCGCCCTCTCGTGCACGGCCTCGCTCTGTTGCGATGCGGCGCCCGGCGCGGTCGACTGCGCGGCGTTCTGCGGGGTCGACTGGGTCGGCCGGGTCGGCTGCGCGGCGTTCTGCGAGGTCGCCTGGGTCGGCCGGGTCGGCTCGGCAGTGCTCTGCTGGGTCAGCTGCGTGGCCGGCGCGACAACCGGCGCGGGCTTCGGCGGCTGACCTCCCGGCTGCTCGGTGGGTGTGGTCGGCGCGGCCGGCCAGGCAGCAGCAGGCGGCGGACCAGCGGTCGACTGCGTCGGCCGGTCGTTCGGCGTGAAGGGATGCGCGACCGGCGCGTGGCCCAGAGGCGGCTGAGCGGCGGGAAGTTCGACCGGCACGGACGTCTGCTCAACCTGCGCGGACGCCTGCTGGGTCGGTGCGGTCGGCTCCTGGGTCGGAACGGCGGGCTGCTGGGTCGGTGTGGTCGGCTGTTGGGTCCGTACGGACGGCTGCTCGACCGGCGCGGTCGGTGTGGCCAGCTGTGGGCTCAGGGTATGGAGCGTCGCTGGTGACACCTCGGGCTGCGCCCCAGCAGCCTGCTCTGGAGCCCACGCCGGAGAGATGGCGCCACTCGTGCCGGCGACTTCCTCGACGACCTGGTTACTCTCGGTCTCTTCGTTCCGACGCTTCTTCCTACCGAACACCAGGCACTGCCTCCCGTACGACGCGGACCACCCTCGTCATCTCGACTCCCTCGATCGTGGCAGCGTCGACGACCGACGCCGTTCCCGCCCCGAGCTTGCGGCCCACGTGCTTGGCCGCGTCGATCTCCTGCTCCGCCCTGCCGCCCTTCAGCGCGACTAGCGCACCACCGGGCACCAGCAGCGGCATCGTCATGCGGTAGAGCTTGTCGAGCGACGCCACCGCTCGCACTGTGACGGCGTCTCCCCGCAGGGAGCCGTGCTCGTCCTGAGCACGTCCCCGCCGCACCACGACGTTCTCGAGTTTCAGCACCTCGGCCACCTCGCTGAGCCAGTCCGTCCGTCGCTCCATCGGTTCGAGCAGGACCACCTCGGCGCCCGGAATCATCGCCGCCACGACGATCCCTGGCAGACCCGCCCCGCTACCCACGTCGATGATCCGACCAGAGGTCGGCAGGAACGGGACCACCGCGGCCGAGTTGAGCAGATGCCGTTCCCACAGCCGCGAGAGCTCACGCGGCCCGATCAGACCCCGGAGCTCGCCCTGCGCGACGAGCAGGTCATGGAAACCCAGCACGGCAGGCCACGCCAAGCCGAAGAAGGGCTCGAGGCGCGAGTCGCCATCCAGCGGGTCCACTCGGTCGGCGACTCCCGACTGAGCTTCCGTCACTGTCGGGCCCCCTGGTTTCACGTGAAACGACTCTCTGAAGCGTCTCTGGTCATGCACCTGAGCCGTCGCGCGTCCGACAGACCTGCCTCGGCGCGGCCCTACGGTACCGTGCGCTGCTGGCCTCGTTCCCCTCATCCCCAGGCGTGTGCCGGATTGCCCCGCCGCTCGCTCAGGTACGTTCGTCGACGCCTGCACCAGATCGGGTGCCATGGGCTCCGGCAGGACTCGCCTGCAGCGGGCAGGTCGACGGGACGGCGCTGCGTCAGTCGCCGAACGTCGGTGCGGGAACACGTGGTTTCACGTGGAACATGCGCATGCGCCAACTGCAGGGCCGACGGATGCGGTGGTCTGTGCCGACATCAGTTCCTCATACAGGCAGTCGGCTCCGGGTCGTCGATGTCGCTCCACCACGGCGGTCGATGCCAAGGCGGAGGAGGAACTTGAGGTGGGCACCTGCGGACTCTTCGAGCCGGGAAGTCAGATCCGAGACCCCGGGGCTGGCGCGCCGGGCGTAGCGCTGCACGAGTCGCTGCATCTCCCGGTCTCGCTGAGCACGTGCCTCCGTCGGGACACGGCGGCGCAGTCGCCATCGCAGCTCTGCGAAGCCTCGGAGGAGCCGGCAGTCGCACGGTCTGAGCGACCCCGACTCGCCGCCCGCACGCATGGCAGCGGCACCACGAACTCTCGGCATCACGTCGCACGCCCGCATGTTCAGGGTCCTGGCTCCGGGCTGCGCGTTCCGGGCGCCGTGTCCCCGGGCCGCGGGTCCCCAGGTTCCAGGTTCCTGGAATCCGGTCTCCGGGCACCAAGGCCCCACCGCAGACTCCGGGCACCAAGGTCCCGCCCCAGACTCCGGGCACCAAGGTCCCGCCCCAGTCTCCGGGCACCAGGGTCCCGGCGCAGTCTCCGCACCAGGGTCCCGGCGCAGTCTCCGGGCACCAGGGACCCGTCGCAGTCTCCGGGCACCAGGGACCCGTCGCAGTCTCCGGCACCAGGGACCCGTCGCAGTCTCCGGGCACCAGGGACCCGTCGCAGTCTCCGAGCACCAGCGTCTCGTCGCAGTCTCCGAGTACCAGGGCCCCGCGCAGTCTCCGGGAACCGGAGTTCCGCTGCAGTGCGGGGGTAGCAGGACCCGGGCAGCTCGGACTCGGAAGCAGTCGGCGGGCTCAGAGCTCGAGCACGTGACAGCTTCCGCATCACTGCCCAGCCCCAACTGCCGATCAGCGGGTCCCCACGCGCCTCGACCGTCGCGTCCAGTTCCCTTCTCCCCTTGCGGCGTGCTCGGTTCACCACCGGAACTCCCGAAGGTCCTTGCGTGCTCACCCGCGCCTCTCTCGGAGGGCCGCAATCCCGCCCTTCCAATCCGCGAGGGGTGCACCTCCTGTCGTCAGTCGCTCCCGCCCGGGACTGGTCGGCAATCGAGGTTCGGGGCGTGGGCGAGGAGGTGAGTCTCGCCCCGGTTAGGTGCTCATCGAGCCGAGGCCCTGATCAGCGATGGCGGGTCGTTTCACGTGAAACGTTCGGCCTGCCGAAGGCCCGTCGTCCACGCGGCGCCGGATCTTCCGGGCTCCAGGTATAGCCGCGCCACACTCCGCGGTAGCCAGCGGCTTGAGGGAGTCGGATCCCGCGGGAGTGGTGCCTCCAATGAGAAGGTGGCCCTCAGATGAGCTCTGCCTTGTCAGGGCCTGAGCCGGACCTGGCTGCGGCTCAGCGTCGTTGCCAGTGCAACGTCCCGCGTGGGTGCCGTGGGGTCGTCGGCTGCCGGACGACGGTCGGCCCGCTCCTCGAGTCGTCGCAGGCGTCGGCCATCGGTTCGCGCCGTAGCACACACCGCGCCGGCGACGCGTGCTCGCGAATGTCGATCGGGTAGTACACGCGCAGTCCGCTGCGACCACCCGAGGCGCCTCGGAACAGAAACTCTGGTCGGGGACCTTGACTCCGAACGTCTAAGTGCCTCCCGATGGCCGCAGACTTCCCGCTGCCCGCTCGCGGGTGCGGTTCCGCGCCCAATGGCAGCGATCGTCTGTTCGCTGGCCCGGTGTGTGGTTCCGAGCCCAACGGCAGCGATCGTCTCATCGCTGGCCCGGTCGGCCCCGCCGAGGGGCATGACGTTGCATGACTCACCTCCGTTTCACGTGAAACACAACGCTGCCCGACGCTCCTGAACCGGGCTCAGCCAGCGCTCTCTGCCTGATCGCCCTACGCTGCCGCCTCCGATGGGTCGTTCCGCGAGAGTCCCAGGCCTAGCCATCTCGAGGCGGATCCAACCGGTTCGTCCTTCGCGTCGTACAGGTGACGCCGTGCGACACCTTTCAAGTCGGCTGCTCGGCTGACGCGGGGCCCGCCAGCTCGCGGCCACCCGCGAGCGCAGCCGTCGCATGGCCCTGGAGTCGAGGAGAACCGTCCAAACCCGACATCGACCGGCCGCAGCGGAGCGCTTCGTCGGGTGCCTCTCAGGTCGGGACCCGTCACCATCGCGCACGCATGACGCATCACGCCTTGAGCCCACCCAGCCGGTGTAGCGACCCTTTGCCCCGTACGTGCCTGACCACCTGCCATCGCGAACCTCTGTTTCACGTGAAACAGCGGTTGCGCGCACGTTCAGACGTCCCGTTTGCTACGCGGAGCACGGCGGCATGGTCGTCGTTGAGAGGAGGTCGCCAGTCCGCCGAGGGAAATGACGCGCCGCTCCTCTCGCCACCCCCATCGGGCGCCGGGCGAGGCTGGCGCAAACAACTTCGGCGGGTGGCGAAGACACGCCCCCACAGCGATCGCTCGCGTCACCATCGGGACATTCAGGCCATCAGTCAGCAGCCCCGGCGACGGGCAGTTCCACGTGAAACCCGGGAAGCACGTGTTGAGCGAGTGGCCATGCGCGGAACGGACTGGACGCCTTGTTTCACGTGAAACGGTGATCATGAAGAGCGTGCCACCCACAACGTGAAGGAGGGGCGAGCCGCAAGGCCCGCCCCACCATCACACGCCCCGCGAGCGGAGCGGCCTCACCTCACGCCGGCCGGATCACCACGTGCCGGTTCGGCTCCACACCATCAGAGTCGCTCGACATCCCCGCAGCAGCCACGGCATCGTGCACGACCTTGCGCTCGAACGGGTTCATCGCATCGAGCGCGACGGCCTCGCCGGACTCCTTAGCACGTGCGATCGCCTCCGCAGCGACGGCCACCAGCTCGGCTCGGCGACCCGCCCGGTACCCGGCGACGTCGAGCATGAGGCGGCTCCGCTCCCCGGTCTTCGCCTGCACGGCGAGCCGCGTCAGCTCCTGGAGTGCGTCGAGAACCTCGCCGTCGTGACCGGCAAGGCGGGAGAGGGAGCGGTCCGCCGGGTCCTCCGAGACGATCTCCACCGCGGCACG
The DNA here is from genome assembly GCF_963527515.1 of uncultured Cellulomonas sp. Taxonomy (NCBI): domain Bacteria; kingdom Bacillati; phylum Actinomycetota; class Actinomycetes; order Micrococcales; family Cellulomonadaceae; genus Cellulomonas; species uncultured Cellulomonas sp. Next base: position 100,266 of record NZ_CAURTV010000002.1, read on the forward strand.
ACCGTGGTCGATGTCGATGTCGATGTCACCGTCGAGGTCGGCGATGTCCAGCAGCTCCTCGAGGTAGTCAGCGGCGATCTCCCCCTCCTCCTCCAGGCGCTTGGTGCTGGGGGTCTCGGTGGGTGCGGCGTCAGGCTGGGTCGAAGTCATGGAGTTCTCTTCTCCGATCATCGTCGCGCGGATGCGCTAGTTCTGTGGCTTGGTGGGTGCGTCGGAGCTCGGCGTACCCGGTCCGTCGGTGCTGTCGGCGGACGGCGTCGGGGGCTTGCCGGCAGCACGGGGCTTCGCGGCCGGGCCAGACTTCGCGGTGCCCGGCTTACCGCCGGCCGTCGGCTTCGACGGGGCGGTCCCCTTCCGAGCAGGCGTGCCCGGCTTCGCGGCAGGCGTGCCCGACTTCGCCGCAGGCGTGCCCGACTTCGCGGAAGCAGTGGTCGGCTTCGCAGCAGGGGTGGACGGCTTCCCCGCCACCGGCGGCGCGTCGGCGGTGTCATCCCCGGGCACGCGCGGCTTCACGCGGTCCTTGCGCTTCGGCTGCTCGCGCTGCCCGCGGGGCTTCTCCTCGATGAGCAGCGTCGGGGGAGCCTCCTCGATGGTGGCGCCGCGCGCCTTCGCCTTGCGGGCCTTGCGCTCCTTCATCGCCAGCTCGGCCTGCGACCCGGGCGCCGGCATCCGCCGGATCGTGTAGAACTGCTGGCCCATCGACCACAGGTTGGTGGTGGTCCAGTAGATGAGGACACCGATGGGGAAGTTCACGCCGGAGAACGCGAAGATCAGCGGCAGCACGTAGAGCAGCACCTTCTGCTGCTGGGCCATCGGGCCCTGCAGTGCGGCCGGCGGCATGTTCTTCATGGTCAGCTGGCGCTGCGTGAGGAAGGTGGTGGCCGACATCGCGACGATGAGCAGGATGGTGACGATGCGGATGTTCCAGTTGTCACCGGCCTGCATGAACGTGCCGGACAGGGGAGCGCCGAAGATCGTGGCGTTCTCGGCCTGGTCGGCCAGCTCGGGCGTCATCGGCCCGATCTGCGGGTAGGCACCGGTGGCGATGCGCGGCAGCTCGATGAGCACGCGGAAGAGCGCGAAGAAGATGGGGGACTGCAGCAGGATCGGCAGGCACGAGGCGAACGGGTTGGTCCCGTGCTCGCGGTAGAGCGCCATCGTCTCGCGGCTCATCGCCTCACGGGAGGCGGGGTCCGACTTGCCCTTGTACTTCTTCTGGATCGCCTGCATCTCTGGCGCCAGCAGCTGCATGCCGCGGGACGCCTTGATCTGCCGGAAGAACAGCGGGATCAGCAGGATCCGGATCACGATGACGAGGCCGACGATGGACAGGCCCCACGCAGCACCGCTCTCGGGGTCGAGCCCGATGGCGGTGAGCAGCGAGTGGAACTGGACCATGATCCAGGCCACGACGACCATGATCGGTTTGAGCAGACCGTCGAACCAGCTCATCGGGGAGAACTCCTCGGGGGATCAGTGTGTGGGCGAGGCCACGTCGAGATGGTGGTGGACGGGTCGTGCTGGTGGAACGTCGTCCACACCACCCAGGTTCCAGGGGTTGCAGCGCAGCACACGCCAGACGGCGAGCGCCGTGCCGCGGACAGCGCCATGGCGCTGCACGGCGATCACCGCGTACTGCGAGCACGACGGGTAGAACTTGCAGGTGGGCGGTGTCATCGGGGAGATGAACCGCTGGTACCCCTTGAGCACGAGCAGGAGCAGCCGCGCAGGTGCGCGCAGGATCACGCGCGCCACCGAACGACTAGTCATGGGATGACTAAGCCTCGATCCGGCGGCGAGCGCGGCGGGCTGCCGTCTCGAGCGCGGCGTCGAGGTCGGCACCCAGAAGTCCGTACGGCCGCGACGCCGCGGCCGGAAGTGCACGGATCACGATGCCCGCGTCGGCCGGCACCAAGGACATCCGGGCCCGGACCAGCTCCCGCAGCCGTCGCTTGACGAGGTTGCGGGTCACTGCGGTGCCCACGGCCTTGGACACGACAAGACCGATCACCGGCCCGGTGGGCGAGTGATCGGTCCTGGTCGTCAGATGCACCACGAGGGTGTCCCGTCCGCCGCGCGCGCCTCGGCGCACCGCCTGCTCGAAGTCGGCAGCACGGCGCATCCGGTGCGCGGCGGGCAGCACCGACGCTGGTGTCAGGCCGAGAGCTCCGCGCGGCCCTTGCGGCGACGAGCCGCGAGGATCGCGCGGCCTGCGCGGGTGCGCATGCGCAGGCGGAAGCCGTGGGTCTTGGCCCGGCGCCGGTTGTTCGGCTGGAAGGTGCGCTTGGTCACGAGAGTCTCCAACTACATCGGGTGGGCCTCGCATGTGCCGCGCGACCAGGTTCAGGCTGCCGGTCCGAGGCTCCGGGACACGCACATCGCATGCGTGCGGCGTCAGGGCGCGCCAGGGAGGAGCCATCGAGAAGGCTGCAATACCGTACTTCCCGCCGTACTGGCCGGTCAAATGCGCGCGACGCGCCGAACCAATCCTCACCCGCTGGGGCACTGCCCGTTCCCGACGCCTGCCACTACGATCGGTCATCGTCGCCAGGGGGTCGCAGCCTGTGGACCACGCTGCGGTGGGCAGATGCCGACCGCGGCGACCACGACGGGGGAAGCCGCGTGGAACGCGAGGACGTCGGCGTATCCATCCGCTCACAGGTGTGGACAAGTATGTGGACAACTCCGCCCGTGCGAGACTCGACCACCCACGCGATCGAGACAACCGAGGTAGCACGTGTCACAGGACGAAGAGCTCTCCCGGGTCTGGGGGCATGTGGTGTCGACCCTCGAGTCGAGCCCGGACATCACGCCGCGACAGATCGCGTTCGTCCGGCTGGCCCGTCCGCTGGGGCTCCTCGACGGCACTCTCCTGCTCGCTGTGGGCAACGACCTGACCAAGGACTACCTGGAGTCCCGCGTGCGCGGCGAGGTCACCGCCGCGCTGAGCACCGCCCTCGACCGTGAGGCTCGTTTCGCCATCACGGTCGACCCCGAGCTGGCCGAGGACGCCCCGCCGGCCCTGCGTGTGGTCGGGTCGAGCCCCGAGCAGCGCCACGAGCCGTACAGCCCGTCCCGGGACGAGCGCGCCGCGGACGAGGCCGACGCCCGTCGCGACGCACGGCCGGACCTGTCGCTGGTCACGGACGACGACGACGAGCCGAGCTCTCGCGACGACGTCCGGGAACGCCGCTACGGCGGGCGCAACGACGACCGACCGCCGGCGCCGAACCGCCGCATGCCGGCCGAGCCGGCCCGCCTGAACCCCAAGTACCTCTTCGAGACCTTCGTCATCGGCAGCTCGAACCGGTTCGCGCACGCCGCGGCCGTGGCGGTCGCCGAAGCCCCGGCCAAGGCGTACAACCCGTTGTTCATCTACGGCGACTCCGGTCTGGGCAAGACGCACCTGCTGCACGCGATCGGTCACTACGCGCAGAACCTGTATCCCAGCGTGCGCGTGCGGTACGTGAACTCCGAGGAGTTCACCAACGACTTCATCAACTCGATCAGCGAGGGCAAGGCCGGCGCGTTCCAGCGGCGGTACCGCGAGGTCGACGTGCTCCTCATCGACGACATCCAGTTCCTGCAGGGCAAGGAACAGACGATGGAGGAGTTCTTCCACACGTTCAACACCCTGCACAACGCCAACAAGCAGGTCGTGATCACCTCCGACCTGCCGCCCAAGCAGCTCAACGGCTTCGAGGACCGGATGCGGTCGCGGTTCGAGTGGGGCCTGATCACCGACGTGCAGCCGCCGGACCTCGAGACGCGCATCGCGATCCTGCGCAAGAAGGCCGGCAGCGAGCGCCTGCAGGCACCGCCGGACGTCCTCGAGTACATCGCGAGCAAGATCTCCACCAACATCCGCGAGCTCGAGGGTGCGCTGATCCGCGTCACGGCGTTCGCCAACCTCAATCGCCAGCAGGTGGACCTGTCGCTCGCGGAGATCGTCCTCAAGGACCTCATCACCGACGACCAGACGACGGAGATCACGGCCACGCAGGTGATCGGGCAGACCGCCGCGTACTTCGGCCTGAGCATCGACGACCTGTGCGGCTCCAGCCGCTCCCGGGTGCTCGTCACGGCCCGCCAGATCGCGATGTACCTGTGCCGCGAGCTCACCGACCTGTCGCTGCCGAAGATCGGTCAGGCCTTCGGCGGGCGCGACCACACCACGGTCATGCACGCCAACCGCAAGATCCGCGAGCTCATGGCCGAGCGCCGGTCGATCTACAACCAGGTGACGGAGCTCACCAACCGGATCAAGCAGCAGAACCGGGGCTGAAAAGCCCGTTCTGCCGGGCCTTCTCCCCGTAGTTATCCACAGCTGTCCACAGGGACCTGTTGATGCTTGTGACGTGGTTCACCCGTCTGGCCCATCGAGTCCCCAGCAGGCGCCCGCAACCGAGCTGACCTGCGACAACCCTGCAAAGCGGACAAACTTCGGGCAATGTGCGCGTTCCCACAGGCCCATCGCGATGAGACGACTCTCATGGTCGAAACGTTCCAAGGCCCTTGACGCGAACCTTCACCCCCAGGATGAGACATGCATGGGACGAATCTCCACACCTGTGCACTCACCTGTGGACGACGGTGGACGACCCCGCGTGTCGGTGTGGACGAGACACCCTCTCTCGGTGGACGGAGAACCACCCACCCGCCGCCGTCCACCGCCGTCCACGAGGTGTCCGGATCGACCCACAGGTCACATGCACAGGCCGATCACGGGGTGACCTGCACGGACACCGATGATCCACACAGTGCACAGCACCGATGACGATGACTAGACATCTCTCTGAGGGGGATCCACACACCGCCAGAGGGAGCGGACAGCCACGGGAGTCATGTCATCCACGTGCCCGTACCGAGCGTCGGATCCCTCGCGTAGTGTTCGCGTGTTGCCTGCCTGCCCGGATGTCCCCACACCCGTGACGCACGCCGGCCAGGCCAGCTCGACGAGAGGTGAGGCATGAGGTTCCGGGTCGACCGTGACGTTCTCGCGGACGCTGTCACATGGACGGCACGCAGCCTGCCCACACGACCGCCCGTCCCCGTCCTGGCGGGTGTCCGGCTCGAGGCCGACACCACGGGCACGGTCCAGCTCTCGAGCTTCGACTACGAGGTCTCGGCGCGGTCGCAGATCCCCGCGGACGTCAGCGAGGCCGGCACGGTGCTGGTCTCGGGCCGTCTGCTCGCGGAGATCTCCCGCTCCCTGCCGGACAAGCCGGTCGACGTGGTGCTCGAGGGCACCAAGGTCGTCGTCACCTGTGGCGCCAGCCGGTTCACGCTCCTGACGATGCCGGTGGAGGACTACCCGAACCTCCCGGTGATGCCCCCCACCACGGGCACGGTCGACGGCGACGAGCTCACCCACGCGGTGGCTCAGGTGTCCGTCGCTGCCAGCCGGGACGACACGTTGCCGCTGCTCACCGGCGTGCGCGTCGAGATCGAGGGCGAGAAGGTGACCCTGCTGGCCACCGACCGCTACCGCCTCGCGCTGCGGGAGCTGACGTGGAAGCCGTCCTCCCCGGACATCTCCACGGTCGCCCTGGTCCGCGCGCGCACCCTGTCCGACGCCGCCAAGTCGCTCGGCAACGCCGGCTCCGTCACCGTGGCGCTGTCCACCGGGTCGGGCGTCGACATGATCGGCTTCGAGGCCGCCGGCCGGCAGACCACCAGCCTCCTGGTCGACGGCGACTACCCCGCCGTGCGCCGGCTCTTCCCCGACGAGACGCCGATCCACGCGGTCGTCAACACCCACGCCCTGGCGGACGCCGCCAAGCGCGTGAGCCTGGTGGCGGAGCGCAACACCCCGATCCGGCTGTCGTTCAGCGAGGGCCAGGTCGTCCTCGACGCCGGACAGGGCGACGACGCCCAGGCCTCCGAGGCGCTCGAGGCCACGCTGGTCGGCGAGGACATCTCGGTGGCGTTCAACCCGCAGTTCCTGCTCGACGGGCTCGGCGCGCTGACCACCACGTTCGTCCGGCTGTCGTTCACGCACCCGAACAAGCCGGTGGAGTTCACCGGCCAGGAGACGCTGGACGGCGAGGACAACCCCGAGTACCGCTACCTGCTGGTGCCCATCCGCTTCGCCAGCTGATCGGCGCACCGCCGCGTCCTGCGGCAGAGTGAGACCCGGTCGCGACGCGAGAGAGGCACACGCCATGCACATCGGTCTGGTCGGTCTGGGCAAGATGGGCGCGAACATGCGGACGCGCATCCGCGCCGCGGGCATCGACGTCACGGGGTACGACAGGAACCCGGACGTCACCGACGTGCCGTCCCTCGAGGCGTTGGTCGAGGCGCTGCCCGCGGGTGAGCGCATCGTCTGGGTCATGGTGCCGTCGGGGGAGATCACCGACGCCGTGGTCCGCGACCTCGCGGGCCTGCTCACCACCGGCGACATCCTCATCGACGGCGGCAACTCGTACTACCAGGACGACAAGCTCCACGCGGACGTCCTGGCGGAGAAGGGTGTCGACTTCCTCGACGCCGGCGTCTCGGGTGGTGTCTGGGGCCTCGAGAACGGGTACGGCCTGATGATCGGGGGCGATGCGGCCGTCGTCGCCAAGGTCATGCCGGTGTTCGACGCGCTGCGTCCCGAGGGTCCGCGCGACGAGGGCTTCGTCCACGCCGGCACGGTCGGCGCCGGCCACTTCGCCAAGATGGTGCACAACGGCATCGAGTACGGGCTCATGCAGGCGTACGCCGAGGGCTACGAGCTGCTCGCCGCGAAAGACCTGGTCACCGACGTGCACGGCACCATGAGGGCGTGGCAGCGTGGCACCGTCGTGCGGTCCTGGCTGCTGGAGCTGCTGGTCAAGGCGCTCGAGCAGGACCCGGGTCTGGGCGAGATCGACGACTGGGTGGAGGACTCGGGCGAGGGCCGGTGGACCGTCGACGAGGCGATCGACCTCGCCGTGCCCGCGCCGGTGATCTCCGCGTCGCTGTTCGCCCGCTTCGCCTCGCGCCAGGAGGAGTCTCCGGCCATGAAGGCCGTCGCCGCGCTGCGCCAGCAGTTCGGGGGCCACGCGGTCAAGCCGGCGGGGACCACGGGACCGGTGACGGGCACCCCGCCGACACAGTCCGGCTGACCGCACGATGTACGCCGCCCACCTGTCCCTGACGGACTTCCGCTCGTACGCGCAGGTCGAGCTCCCGCTGGAACCCGGCATCACCGCGCTCGTCGGACCGAACGGCCAGGGCAAGACCAACCTGGTCGAGGCTCTGGGCTATGTGGCGACGCTGGGCAGCCACCGGGTGCCCACGGACGCGGCGCTCGTCCGCGCGGGTGCCACCCGGGCGGTCGTGCGCACGAAGGTGGTGCGCGAGCTGGAGCCGGGGCACCCACGCTCCACGCTCGTCGAGATCGAGGTCACGCCGGGCAAGGCGAACCGCGCGCGCGTGAACGGCGGCTCGCCCACCCGGGCCCGCGAGGTTCTCGGCATCCTGCGCACCGTCCTCTTCGCGCCGGAGGACCTGTCGCTGGTCAAGGGCGACCCGGACGGCCGGCGGCGGTTCCTCGACGACCTGCTGGTGCAGCTGACCCCACGGGTGGCCGGCACGATCGCGGACTACGACCGGGTGCTGCGGCAGCGGTCGGCGTTGCTGAAGTCGGCGGCGGTCGCGCGGCGGGGTGCGGGTGCCGACCTGCGCACGCTGGACGTGTGGGACGCGAAGCTGGCGCAGACCGGCGCGCAGATCATGGTCGCCCGGCGCAGCCTGGTCCGGTCGCTCGCACCGCACATCGAGCGCGCGTACGCGCAGGTCAGCGCGGGCCAGGGCGACGCGATCGTCACGTACAAGGCGTCCCTGGACGCGGTGCTGGAGATCGACGACGACACCGCTGCCGTCGAGCTGGTCGAGGCGCAGCTGCTCGAGGCGATGGGCCGGCTGCGCAGCAAGGAGATCGAGCGCGGGGTCAGCCTGGTGGGACCGCACCGCGACGACCTGGTGCTCACGCTCGGTGGCCTGCCGGCCAAGGGCTACGCGAGCCACGGGGAGTCCTGGTCGTTCGCTCTCGCGCTCCGGCTGGCGTCGTACGAGCTGCTCACGCGCGGTGACGAGGGCGTCGGCGGCGACTGGGGTCCTGACGGCGAGCCGGTCCTGATCCTGGACGACGTGTTCGCGGAGCTGGACACCCGGCGGCGCGACCGCCTGGCCGAGCTCGTCGCCCCCGCTCGGCAGGTGCTCATCACCGCCGCTGTGGCCGACGACGTGCCGGAGCCGCTGGCGGGTGCGCGGGTGGACGTCATGGGTGGCGAGGTGGCGCGTGTCCTCTGACGGTGGCCTGTTCCCGCCCACCAAGGCGCCTGACGGCATCCCGTTGCGGGACCTCGTCGACCTGACCCCGCCGCGGCAGGTGGCGCTCGGTGCGCTCGGCCGGGCGAAGGCGGCGGCGGCGAAGCGCGGGTTCCGGCCCGGCGACCCGGCGCGGCGGCGACCGTTGGTCCAGGTACAGATGGGGACGGCCGGTCCGGGGGCGCGGGACCCGCAGCTCATCGGCTCGACGGTCAGTGGTCTGCTCGACCAGCTGGGTGGCACGTCGGACCAGGTGGCGGGGGTCATCAAGCACCGGTGGTCGGAGCTGGTGGGGCCGCAGGTGGCCGAGCACTGCGAGTACGTGTCGTTCGAGGGCGGGGCACTCACGCTCCGCGCCCACTCGACGTCGTGGGCGACCCAGCTGAAGTTCCTGGCACCCGCCATGCTCGGCCGCTTCGCGGCGGACCTGGGCGACGGGATCGTCCTGGAGATCACCGTGCTGAACCCGGGCGGGCCCCGGTTCAAGACCGGTCCGAAGCGGGTCCCGGGGCGCGGGGAGCGCGACACGTTCCGCTGACGGGCGACTCCTGTGGGAAAAGGGGGTCCCGGCCGTTCCACCAGGTAGACTGTGAAGGTCATTCCTGGCGCATCTGTGCCCGGAACTCCAGCGTCATGGAGTGATCCGCCCCGGCGAAGTCCGGTCGGCGCGCTCCGTCGCGTGTGAGAGCTTGAGGAGCACCACCGCCCGTGGCTGAGCAGAGCACCACCCCGTCCACCACTCTCAAGAGCGGAAACGGCGGGTACGACGCCTCCGCGATCACGGTGCTCGAGGGCCTCGAGGCAGTGCGCAAGCGCCCCGGCATGTACATCGGCTCCACGGGAGCGCGCGGCCTGCACCACCTGGTCACCGAGGTGGTCGACAACTCGGTCGACGAGGCGCTGGCCGGCTACTGCGACCACATCGAGATCACGCTCCTGCCCGACGGCGGCGTGCGCGTGGTGGACAACGGCCGCGGCATCCCCGTGGCGATCCACCCGACCGAGGGTCGGCCGACCGTCGAGGTCGTCATGACGATCCTGCACGCCGGCGGCAAGTTCGGCGGCGCGGGCTACGCGGTCTCCGGCGGGCTGCACGGCGTCGGCATCTCCGTGGTCAACGCGCTGTCCACGCGCGTGGAGACCGTGGTCAAGCGCGACGGATTCGTGTGGCAGCAGAACTTCTCCGACGGCGGCAAGCCGCTGGGTGAGCTGCACAAGGGCGAGCCGACCGACGAGACCGGCACGATGCAGACGTTCTGGGCGGACCCGGCCATCTTCGAGACCACCGAGTTCGACTTCGAGACGCTGCGTGCGCGCTTCCAGCAGTACGCGTTCCTCAACAAGGGCCTGCAGATCACGCTCACCGACGAGCGCCCGGAGCACCTGGACACCGGCGACGAGGTCACCGGCGAGGCTGAGGTGCCGGAGGGTGACGCCGCTCCGTTCCGCACCGTGACGTACAAGTACGACGACGGCCTGGTCGACTACGTCAAGCACCTCAACGGCGCGAAGAAGGTGGAGGTCGTCCACCCGGAGATCATCGACTTCGAGTCCGAGGACACTGAGCGCCGGATCGCCGTCGAGATCGCCATGCAGTGGACCAACGCGTACTCCGAGTCGGTGCACACGTACGCCAACACCATCTCGACCACCGAGGGCGGCACGCACGAGGAGGGCTTCCGTGCCGCGATGACCTCGCTGATCAACCGCTACGCGCGGGACAAGGGCCTCCTCAAGGACAAGGACGAGAACCTCACCGGGGACGACATCCGGGAGGGCCTCACCGCGGTCATCTCCATCAAGCTGGGCGAGCCGCAGTTCGAGGGCCAGACGAAGACGAAGCTGGGCAACACCGAGGCCAAGACGTTCGTGCAGCGCGTGGTCAACGACCAGCTGGGCGACTGGCTGGACTCGCACCCGAACGAGGCACGGGACGTCATCCGCAAGTCGATCCAGGCGTCGGCCGCGCGCATGGCGGCCCGGAAGGCCCGCGAGGCCACCCGTCGCAAGGGCCTGCTCGAGTCCGGCGGCATGCCGGGCAAGCTCCGGGACTGCCAGTCGAACCGGGCCGAGGAGTGCGAGGTCTTCATCGTCGAGGGTGACTCGGCCGGCGGCTCGGCCGTCCGCGGTCGCAACCCCCGCACGCAGGCGATCCTGCCCATCCGCGGCAAGATCCTCAACGTCGAGCGTGCCCGGCTGGACCGGGCCCTGGGCAACCAGGAGGTCCAGGCGCTGATCACGGCGTTCGGCACCGGCATCGGCGAGGACTTCGACATCGAGAAGCTGCGGTACCACAAGATCGTGATCATGGCCGACGCCGACGTCGACGGTCAGCACATCCGGACCCTGCTCCTCACGCTCCTGTTCCGCTACATGCCGAACCTCATCACCCACGGCCACGTCTACCTGGCGCAGCCGCCGCTGTACCGGATCAAGTGGGCGAACGCCGACCACGACTACGTGTACTCGGACCGCGAGCGGGACGCCCTGATCACCGACGGGCAGGCGGCCGGCAAGCGGCTGCCCAAGGACAACTCGGTGCAGCGCTACAAGGGCCTGGGAGAGATGGACTACCAGGAGCTGTGGGAGACCACCATGTCGCCCGAGCACCGGACCCTCCTGCAGGTCACGCTCGACGAGGCCGCCGCGGCCGACGAGATCTTCTCGGTCCTCATGGGCGAGGACGTCGAGTCCCGCCGCTCGTTCATCCAGCGCAACGCGAAGGACGTGCGGTTCCTCGACGTCTGATCGGTGACGTCCGGCCCACACCCACGTACGCAACCGAAGTAAGGAACCACCTTGAGCGAGATCACCGGCAACGAGATCGAGCACGGCAACATCGAGCAGGTCGACCTGCAGCTGGAGATGCAGCGGTCGTACCTCGACTACGCCATGTCCGTCATCGTCGGCCGTGCCCTGCCGGACGTGCGCGACGGCCTCAAGCCGGTGCACCGCCGCGTCCTCTACGCGATGTACGACGGCGGCTACCGTCCCGACCGCCAGTTCTCCAAGTGCTCGCGCGTGGTCGGCGACGTCATGGGCAAGTACCACCCGCACGGTGACACGTCGATCTACGACGCCCTGGTCCGGCTGGTCCAGGACTGGTCGCTGCGCTACCCGCTGGTCTCCGGCCAGGGCAACTTCGGCTCCCCGGGCGACGACCCGGCCGCCGCCCCGCGGTACACCGAGTGCAAGATGGCTCCCCTGTCCATGGAGATGGTCCGGGACATCGACAAGGACACCGTCGACTTCCAGGACAACTACGACGGCCGCACGCAGGAGCCCACGGTCCTGCCGTCGCGGTTCCCCAACCTGCTGGTCAACGGCTCGGCAGGCATCGCGGTCGGCATGGCGACCAACATCCCGCCGCACAACCTGCGCGAGGTCGCCGAGGGTGTCCAGTGGCACCTCGACCACCCGGACGCGACGCGCGAGGAGCTCCTCGAGGCCCTCCTGCTGCGGATCAAGGGTCCCGACTTCCCCACCGGCGCGACGATCCTCGGGCACCGGGGCATCGAGGAGGCGTACCGCACCGGCCGTGGCTCCATCACGATGCGCGCGGTGGTCGAGGTCGAGGAGATCCAGGGCCGGATCTGCCTCGTCGTCACCGAGCTGCCGTACCAGGTGAACCCGGACACGCTGGCCAAGAAGATCGCGGACCTGGTCCGCGAGAACAAGGTGACCGGCATCGCGGACATGCGCGACGAGACCTCGGGCCGCGCTGGCCAGCGCCTGGTGATCGTGCTCAAGCGCGACGCGGTCGCGAAGGTCGTGCTCAACAACCTCTACAAGCACACCCAGCTGCAGGACACCTTCGGCGCCAACATGCTCGCGCTCGTCGACGAGGTCCCGCGCACGCTGAGCATCGACGCGTTCGTCCGCCACTGGGTCACCCACCAGCTCGAGGTCGTCGTCCGCCGCACGGCGTTCAAGCTGCGCGAGGCCGAGGCCGACATCCACATCTACCGCGGGTACCTCAAGGCGCTCGACGCGCTCGACGAGGTCATCGCCCTCATCCGTCGCTCCCCCGACGCGGACGAGGCGCGCGCGGGCCTGATGGCCATGCTCGAGATCGACGAGCTCCAGGCGAACGCGATCCTCAACCTGCAGCTGCGCCGGCTGGCGGCGCTGCAGCGCCAGGAGATCCTCGAGCGGTACGCCAAGCTTGAGGCCGAGATCCTGGAGTACCGGCAGATCCTCGAGTCCGAGCTGCGCCAGCGCGACATCGTCTCCGAGGAGCTGGGCGAGATCGTCGCCAAGTACGGCGACGAGCGGCGCACGACGATCCTGCCGTTCGACGGTGACGTCAGCGTGGAGGACCTCATCGCCGAGGAGGAGATGGTCGTCACCATCACCCGCGGCGGCTATGCCAAGCGGACACGGTCGGACAACTACCGGGCCCAGCGGCGCGGCGGCAAGGGCGTCCGCGGCGCACAGCTGCGCGAGGACGACCTGGTCGACCACTTCTTCGTCACGACGACCCACCACTGGCTGCTCTTCTTCACCAACCTCGGACGCGTCTACCGGGCCAAGGCGTACGAGCTGCCGGAGGGCGGCCGTGACGCCAAGGGTCAGCACGTGGCCAACCTGCTGGCGTTCCAGCCGGGCGAGAAGATCGCGCAGGTGCTCGACATCCGCGACTACACCACCGTGGAGTACCTGGTCCTGGCCACGCAGCGCGGCCTGGTGAAGAAGACCCGCCTGTCGGAGTACGACTCCAACCGCTCCGGCGGCGTCATCGCCATCAACCTGCGCGAGGACGAGGACGGCCTGCCCGACGAGCTTGTCTCGGCCCGCTTGGTCGACTCCCACGAGGACCTGATCCTGGTCTCCCGCAAGGGGCAGTCGGTGCGCTTCACTGCCTCGGACGAGTCGCTGCGTCCGATGGGCCGGGCCACCTCGGGCGTCACCGGCATGAAGTTCCGGGCCGACGACCAGCTGCTCGCCATGGACGTCGTGCGCGAGGACGCGTTCCTGTTCACCGTCACCGAGGGCGGCATCGCCAAGCGCACCGCGCTCACGGTGGAGAACTACCGGCAGCAGGGCCGCGGCGGCCTGGGCATCAAGGTGGCCAACCTGCCGGAGGCCAACGGCGACCTCGTCGGCGCTCTGGTGGTCGACCCCGAGGACGAGGTGCTCGTCATCATGGAGCGCGGCAAGATCGTGCGGTCCGCCACCGCGGAGGTGCACGCCACGGGCCGCACCACGCAGGGCGTCATCTTCGCCAAGCCCGACAACGGGGACCGGATCATCGCGGTCGCGCGCAACACTGAGCGACACCTGGCGGAGGAGCCGGGTACGGTGGGCGCTGAGAATGGCCTGGTTTCCCTCGGTTCGGATGCCACGTCGGACCCCACCGAGGTGGCCGGTGACGCGGAGACGCCCGCCGACCAGGCCGTGACCGACCAGTCCGCGGAGGACGCATGACCGATTCCACGCCCCCCTCGATCCCGCCGCGCAAGCGCCCGACGACGCCGACGACAGCCGGTCGCCAGACGACGTCCGTACCGCGCGCGGGGTCGACGACCGCGTGGAACGGCTCCGGGCCGGACGACGCCTCGACCCACGTGCCGTCCGGCAGCAACGGGTCGACGTCCTACTCGGTGCCCACCGTCGCGCCGCCGCGCGCCCCGGCGGGACCGCGGACGGACACCGAGCGCCCGCCCGCCGCGACATCTCCACAGGATCGTGACACGTCCGCCGCCGGAGTCGGCGACGAGCACGACCCGCCGTCACCGATGATGGTGGCGGTGGACACCGCCACCGTCTGGTTGAGGAAGGCGGGCGTCGCCACGTCCGCCGCGTTCGCCGCGGCCACCCGTCCCCGTACCAAGGAACCGACGATGACGACCACCCCGGCAGCCACCGCCACGGCCCCCCGGCCGGCGGCTGACAACCTCACGGGCGCGCGGCCGAGCACGGGTCGCATCCCGACCGTCGGTCCGCACGGCGCCCCGCGCCGCGTCCGGCTCGCCATCTCGCGCGTGGACCCGTGGTCCGTGATGAAGCTGTCGTTCCTCCTGTCGGTCGCGATCGGCGTGATGATCGTCGTCGCCGCGGCCGTCATCTGGTTCACCCTGAACGGGCTCGAGGTGTTCACCAAGGTGGACGCGCTGGTCACCCAGATCACCGGCGCGGAGGGCAACCCCGACATCCTGCAGTACGTCGAGTTCCAGCGCGTGATCTCCGGCGCGACGCTCATCGCGGTGGTCGACGTCTTCCTCATGACCGCCCTGGCGACCATCGGCGCGTTCCTCTACAACATCGTGGCGGCCCTCGTCGGCGGCGTGCACGTGACCATGACGGACGAGTGATCGGCTCGTCCTCGTAGCCGGTTTGGGCGGCGCCCCCACGCTGGGGTAGTCTCATCCGGCGCCACTGCGGCGCGCGCAGTGCACGGGCCTATAGCTCAGACGGTTAGAGCGCTTCCCTGATAAGGAAGAGGTCACAGGTTCAAGTCCTGTTAGGCCCACTCCCGACCCGTGGGGGAACCGATGAAGAAGGTCCTGCTCCTGGTGGCAGCAGCCGCCGTCGGATTCGTCGCGTGGCAGAAGTACGCGCAGGATCGCGACGAGCGCGACCTGTGGGCAGAGGTCACCGACACGTTCGAGTGACCCGCACGTCGGGGCCATGGCGCAATTGGTAGCGCACCTGCTTTGCAAGCAGGGGGTTAGGGGTTCGAGTCCCCTTGGCTCCACCGAGGCACCCGCCCGCACAGCCCTGGCCCGATCGTCGGCCGGGGCTGTCGTGCGTCCGCGGCGACCCGGCAGACTCACCCCGTGACGGCTGCGCCCAAGATCGACCTCACCAAGGCCCTCGACTCCTACGCGGCTCGGCGGGGCACCTTCCGCGTCGTGGACGTGCCACCGATGCGGTACCTGATGATCGACGGGCACGGCGACCCCAACTCGTCGCCCGAGTTCTCGGACGCCGTCGCCGCGCTCTTCCCCGTGGCGTACACGCTGAAGTTCGCCAGCAAGAAGGAGCTCGGGCGCGACTACGTGGTGCCGCCCCTCGAGGGACTGTGGTGGGCGCAGGACATGGACGCGTTCACGGCGGCGCGGGACAAGTCGCAGTGGGACTGGACCCTCCTGCTCCTCGTGCCGGAGTGGATCGACGCGGACCGGGTGGCGGCGGCCGTCGAGGCCGTCCGGGCGAAGAGCGCGCCGGCCCGGCTGGACGAGATCCGGCTGGAGGTCCTCGCCGAGGGGCGGTGCGTGCAGACGCTGCACGTCGGCTCGTTCGAGGACGAGGGGCCGGTGCTGGACCGGATGCACCACGAGGTGATCCCGAGCGAGGGCCTTCGGATGTCCGGCACTCACCACGAGATCTACCTCAGCGACCTGCGCCGGGCGGCGCCGGACAGGCTGCGCACCATCCTGCGGCAGCCGGTCGCGGCGACGGGGCCCTGAGCGGCCTACGCGATCACTGGGACGCGCTCCGGAGGTCGGGCGGCGACGCGGACGCCCTTGACCAGCAGGTAGACGATCAGGCTGAGCTCCGCGGCCGTGGTGAGCGCGTCGACGGCTCCCGTCAGCAGCGCGGGCGCGTCGGGCAGAGCGACGACGATCACCGTGTCCGCCACCCACGCCACGGATCCGGCGATGAGCAGGACGCCGAGCCAGGTCGGGAACAGCGACGTGCGCACCGCGGCGTAGCCCATGGGCAGGAGCCACAGCCCGAAGAAGACCCCGCCGAGGACGTAGCCGTACGCGTGCAGGTCGAGCAGGAGCAGCGTCGTCGTGTCGCTGTGCGCCGGGTCCGTCGCGCTCAGCAGGGCGCCCACCTGGAACGTGAGGTTCAGCAGGATCTGGCCGGCTCCGACCGCGACGAGCACCAGCAGGGCCGTGGCGGCGCGGCGGTGGGCGTCGTCGAGCAACCGGTAGAGGGCGAGCCCGAGGAGGACGAACACCGTGGCCATGAGGATGTCGGCGACGAGGCTGAGCCGGACCAGGGACTCGTTCTCGACGATCCGCGCGGCGGTCGTGGTGGCGTCGCCCTGCGCGTGGACGGCGGCGCGAGCAACGAGCTGCGCCCAGGAGCCGAGCACGGCGAGCAGGAGGTAGAGGAGCCCGGCGGTGCGTGCGAGCGTCGTGGGTCTGGTCATGAGGATCTCTCCTGGGAGTCGGTGATCGGTGGCGACGACCACGGTCCCGGTCAGGGGTGCGCGGGTCATCGGCGATGCGGCGGCACCGGGTCCACCGGACGGTGGAGGCGGTCCGGCCTGAAGGGGGGCGAGGGGGCGCGCGAGGCTGCCTAGGCTGCCGTCATGTCCCTCGTCGCCGCCCCCCCGCCGTCGCCGACCGCGCTCGCCCCGTGGTCGCGGGTCTGGCGGTACCTGGTCGCCGCGATCGTCGGGCTGTCCGCGTGGGGGCTCTCCGCTGCGGAGCACTCCACGGTGTCGACCGGGTCGCCGGGTACCACCGACGCCCTCATCGGCCTGGACCTGGTGCTCGGCGTGATGACCCTGTGCCTGCTGGCGCTGCGGCGTCGGTACCCGCTGGCCGTCGCCTGCCTGATCATCGTGGCGACCGTTGTCTCCGCGGCCGCTGCAGGGCCCGCCACGATCGCGCTGGTGTCCCTGGCCACGTGGCGGCGCCGCAGCTGGATGGTCGTCGCGGGCGCGGTGACGCTGGTGTCGTCCCTCCTGTCGGAGGCCTACTACCGGACGGCGTTCCCGGCCGAGGCGACCACCGGCTACATGGTGCTGGTGCTCATCCTCGTCGGCGTCACCTACTTCGCGGCCGTCACCGCGACGGGGTACTACATCGGCACCCGGCGCGAGCTGGTGGCGTCCCTGCAGGAGCGCGTGGCGACCGCGGAGCGGGAACGTGAGCTGGCCACCGAACGGTCGCGGGACGCGGAGCGCACCCGGATCGCGCGCGAGATGCACGACGTGCTGGCGCACCGGATCTCCCTGGTCGCCCTGCATGCGGGCGCCCTGGCCTACCGCGACGACCTGACCCGCACCGAGACGCGCGAGACGGCGCAGACGATCCAGGCGAACGCCCAGCTGGCGCTCAGTGAGCTGCGGCAGGTGCTCGGTGTCCTGCGGGCCGGCACGGACGCCGAGGGCATCGAGCCGCCTCAGCCCACGCTCGCCGAGCTGCCCGCCCTGCTGGCCGAGGCGCGGGAGGCCGGGTCGGACATCGAGCTCGACACCAGCGCGCTGGCCGAGGACCCTCGGGCGCAGACCCTGTCCCGTACGTCGTTCCGCATCGTCCAGGAGGCGCTGACCAATGCCCGCAAGCACGCACCCGGTGAGCCCGTGAGCGTCCGCCTGGCCGGGAGCCCGGGGTCGCGGCTGGAGATCGAGGTGCGCAACCTCGCCGACGCCCCGCCGCAGGGGCACCGGGGCGGCGTCGGCCTCGCCGGCCTGGCCGAGCGGGCGGCGCTGGCCGGGGGCGAGCTGGAGCACGGCCGGGACCCGGACGGGACGTTCGTCGTCGAGGCGCGGCTCCCGTGGCCGGCATGAGCGAGGGCGGCACGGTGCGGGTGGTCGTGGTGGACGACGACGCCCTGGTGCGCGCCGGTCTGCGGATGATCCTGGGCGGCGCCCCGGACCTCGAGGTGGTCGGTGAGGCGGTCGACGGCCAGGACGCGCTGGACGTGGTCGCCCGCGAGCTGCCCGACGTGGTCCTGATGGACATCCGCATGCCGCGGATGGACGGCCTGGCGGCCACGCGACGCCTGCGCGAGCGCGGCACCTCGGCACGGATCATCGTCCTGACCACGTTCGACACCGACGAGATGGTCCTCACCGCGCTCCAGCTGGGTGCTGCCGGGTTCCTGCTCAAGGACACCCCACCGGCCGACCTGGTGGTCGCCGTCCGGCGGGTGGCCCTCGGGGAGCCGATGCTCTCCCCGAGCGTCACCCACCAGCTCATCGCCGCCGTCACCCGCCCCACCGACGACGGCCGCCGGCGCAAGGCACGGACGCTGCTGGCGCGGCTCACGGACCGGGAGCGGGAGGTGGCCTTCGCGGTGAGCGACGGCCTGACCAACACCGAGATCGCGCGGACGCTGCACCTCGGGGTGGCCACCGTGAAGACGCACGTGGGCAGCCTGTTCACCAAGCTCGAGGTGACCAACCGCGTGCAGGTGGCCCGGTACGTCCACGACGCCGCCGACGACCGCCGCTAGAGACCGAGCTGCTCCCGGGCGGCCTCGATCCCGACCAGCGTGACGTCGGGGCGCAGCCCGGGCGGGCGCGCGTCCCAGGTGGCACGGTCGAGCACGTAGCGGAGGCTCTGCGCCGGCGTGCCCTCGCGGACCACGACGCCGACGCCGTTCTCGGCGTAGCCGATCCGGCGCGTGACACCGGTGGACGCCGCGTTGTCGGCGAACGCGCTGGTGGTCGCGTGCTGCCCGCCGAGGCCCTCGAACAGCAGGTGCAGGATCATCAGGCGCATCCGGGTGCCGACGCCCCGGCCCTGGTGGCGCAGCCCCAGCCACGAGCCGGTCTCCGCCGTCCGCAGCACCGGGAAGTCGCTGGCCATGACGGCCTGGCTGCCCAGCACCTCTCCGGCGCGCACCACCGCGAGCTCCAGGTTCCACTTCTGCGGGGACAGGGACGAGCGGGCTCCCCACTGGTACGCCAGGACGCTCCGGGCCACCTCGGTCGGGGTGCCCCGGGTCCACGGGACGACGAACGGCATCGCGTCCGGGGCGTGGACGCCGTCGGCCGCGAGCCGGGCGAGCGCGAGCACGTCCGCGTCGTCCATGTACCGCAGCTCGAGGTCACCGCTGCGCACGCGCAGCCCGGAGATCGGCCAGAGGTCGTCCATGGCCGCAGGCTCCCGTGCTCCGCTGCCCCGGTCAACCGCAATCCGCTCGTCGGGTGTCGGCGGCCTCGTCTAGGTTGGTCCGCTGTGACCGCACCCGTCATCGCCGCCCATGGCCTCACCAAGCGCTTCGGCGACGTCGTCGCCGTCGACGGCATCGACTTCGAGGTCCCGCCGGGCGAGTCGTTCGGGCTGCTCGGCCCCAACGGCGCAGGCAAGTCGACCACCATGCGCATGGTCGGTGCGGTGTCGTCGCGCACGGCCGGGGACCTGAGGGTGCTCGGCCTGGACCCGAACACCCACGGCCCGGAGATCCGTTCGCTGCTCGGGGTGGTGCCGCAGGAGGACAACCTGGACACCGAGCTGCGCGTGCGGGACAACCTCATCGTGTACGGCCGGTACTTCGGGATCCCGCGGTCGGTGTGCGCGTCGCGGGCCGACGAGCTGCTGGGCTTCGCGCAGCTCGAGGAGAAGCGGAACGCCAAGGTCGACGACCTCTCGGGCGGCATGAAGCGCCGGCTGACCATCGCCCGCGCCCTGATCAACGAGCCGCGCATCCTCATGCTCGACGAGCCGACCACCGGCCTGGACCCGCAGGCGCGGCACGTCCTGTGGGACCGGCTGTTCCGGCTCAAGGAGCGCGGCACCACCCTGGTGCTCACCACGCACTACATGGACGAGGCCGAGCAGCTGTGCGACCGGCTGGTGGTGGTGGACAAGGGCCGGATCATGGCCGAGGGCAGCCCGTCCAGCCTGATCCGCCAGTACTCGACGCGGGAGGTGGTCGAGCTGCGGTTCGGCTCCGACCGCAACGCCGACGCCGCCGCGCGGATGGCGGGCCTGGTGGAGCGGATCGAGGTGCTCCCGGACCGCGTGCTCCTGTACGCCGACGACGGTGAGGCGGTGCTCGAGCGCGTGACCGACCTCGGGCTGCACCCGACCACGTCGCTGGTGCGACGCTCCAGCCTGGAGGACGTGTTCCTGCGGCTCACCGGACGGAGCCTGATCGAATGACCACCACCACCGTCACCGACGCCGCCGTCCAGGCTGCCGCCCGGCCCCGCCGGTTCGGCGCCTGGTACATCGCCGAGCACCAGCTGCGTGGCATGAAGGCGTACGGCTGGACCATCGTGGTCGGCAGCGTCGGCAACCCGCTGCTCTACCTGCTGGGCATCGGCCTCGGCCTGGCGGCGTTCCTCGACCAGCCGATCGCGTCCGGCGCCGACGGGCTGGTGGACTACGTCTGGTTCGTCGCACCCGCGCTCCTGGCGACGGCGGCGGTCACCGTGGCCATGGACGAGTTCACGTTCGTCATCATGGCCGGGTTCAAGTGGCGCCGGATCTTCTGGGGGATGAACGCCTCGCCCATCGAGCCGCCGCAGATCGCCGCCGGCCTGGTCCTGTCGGTCGTGGCGCGCATGCTGTTCACCACGACCGTGTACTACCTGCTGGTCCTCGCGTTCGGAGCCGTGGGCGACCCGCTGACCGGTGCGCTCATGCCGCTGGTCGGCGTCCTGGCGGGTCTCGCGTTCGGGCTGCCGGTGATGGCGTTCTCCGCCAGCCTGACGGAGGACAAGGGGCAGTTCGCGCTGGTGCAGCGGTTCGTCTTCACGCCCCTGTTCCTGTTCTCCGGCACGTTCTTCCCGCTGGCCACCCTGCCGGTCTGGCTGCAGTGGATCGGCTGGGTGTCCCCGCTGTGGCACGCCAGCGAGATCGGGCGGTCGCTGTCCTACGGCTCGCCCCCGGGCGCGTGGCCGGTCGGCTGGCACCTCGCGGTGCTCGTCGTGCTCGCGGTCGCCGGCTGGGTGATGGCCCGACGGATGTTCGTCAGGAGGCTGAGGGCCGGATGACCACCACGACGACCACCGAGCCCACCCGCGGCCTGGTCAGCTCCCTGTACGCGCGCAACGCGCGGTCCGTCGTCGCGCGTGGGCTCAAGGCGACCAAGAGCTCCAGCGGGATCATCGTGCTCTCCGGCTTCTTCGAGCCGGTCTTCTTCCTGCTCGCCATGGGCCTGGGCCTGGGCTCGTTCATCGGCGACGTCGAGCTGCCCGACGGCACCTCGGTGCCGTACGCGGCCTTCATCGCGCCGGCCCTGCTGGCGGTGTCCGCCATGAACGGTGCGGTCTACGACTCGACGTGGAACGTGTTCTTCAAGATGCACTTCGGCAAGCTGTACGACGCGATGCTCGCCACGTCGCTCGGGCCGCTGGACGTGGCTTTCGGGGAGATCACCTACGCGCTCCTGCGCGGCGGCGTCTACGCCTTCGGGTTCCTGACGGTCATGCAGGTCATGGGCCTGAACCTCGCCTGGTCGGCGGCGCTCGCCCTGCCTGCGGTGCTGCTCGTCGCGTTCGGGTTCGCCAGCGTCGGCATGGCCGTGACCAGCTACATGAAGACCTTCCAGCAGATGGACTGGATCAACTTCGTGATGCTCCCGATGTTCCTGTTCTCGGCCACCTTCTACCCGATCACTGTCTACCCCGGGTGGATCCAGGGGCTGATCAAGGCGCTGCCGCTGTGGCACGCGGTCGAGCTGGTGCGCGGGCTGACCCTCGGGGTGGTCGACGGCTCGATGCTCACGCACGTGGCGTACTTCGTGGTCATGATCGGCCTGGGACTGGCGTTCACGACGGTGCGGTTGAAGGCACTCTTCCTCGACTGACGTCCGCATTCTGAGACGGGTGTCCGGTGTAGGATTGGGCGAGTGATCGGGATCATCGACTACCGCACCGGTAATTCGCAGAGCATTTCCTATGCCCTCGAGCACCTCGGTGTCCCGCACGCGCTGGTGGCCAAGCCCGGCGAGTGCGACGAGGTCGACAAGTACATCCTCCCCGGCGTCGGGGCCGCCGGCGTGACCATGGAGTCGCTGCGCCAGGAGGGCTGGATCGACCACCTGTCCGAGAAGGTTCTGGGCGATGGTCAGGGCTTTCTCGGCGTGTGCGTCGGTCTGCAGGTGCTGTTCGAGCACTCCGACGAGGGCGACGTCGAGTGCCTCGGCTGGCTGAAGGGCTCGGTGCACGAGTTCGACAGGTCGCAGGTCCGCGTGCCGCACATGGGCTGGAACAATGTCGAGGTCCGCGGCGACCACCCGTTCTCGCGTGCATTCACGCCGGACGGGTTCTACTACTTCGTGAATTCTTTCTACGCCGTCCCCGCCCAGGATTCCGCCCTGGTGGGCGTCACCACCTACGGCCAGGAGTTCGCCGCCGCGGTGGCGCACAAGAACATCATGGCGACGCAGTTCCACACAGAGAAGAGCGCGCGCGCCGGCCTGCAGGTGCTGTCGTCGTTCTGCCAGCTGGACGTGAAGGACCTCGATGCTCGCTAACCGGCTGATCGCCTGCTTCGACGTCAAGGACGGGCGGGTGACCAAGGCGCAGCAGTTCCAGGACAACATCGACGTCGGCGACCCCGCCGAGCTGGCGGACCGGCTGTACCACGAGGACGTCGACGAGATCGTCATCTACGACATCATGGCCAGCGCCCAGAAGCGCCAGATCGACCTCGCCATGGTCCGCCGCGCCGCGCACCGCACGTTCGTGCCCCTGACGGTCGGCGGCGGGATCCGGCACCTCGAGGACATGCACGAGGTGCTGCGGGCAGGCGCGGAGAAGATCAGCATCGACTCCATGGCCGTCCGCAACCCGCAGATCATTACGCAGGGATCGATCGAGTTCGGCCGGCAGTGCATCGTGCTGAGCATGCAGGTCAAGCGCGTGACGCCGACCGCGACCATCCCGAGCGGCTACGAGATCGCGATCGACGGCGCACGCACCTACACCGGCATGGACGCGGTCGAGTGGGCCAGGCGCGGGCAGGACCTGGGCGCCGGCGAGATCGTGGTGAACAGCATCGACCGCGACGGCACGGGGTCGGGCTACGACCTGGACATCACGCAGCGGATCACCGAGGCGGTGTCCCTGCCGGTGATCGCATCTGGTGGCGCCGGGCTGGTCAGCCACGTGGCCGACGCGTTCCGGATCGGGGCCACGGGTGCGATCACCAGCTCGATGCTCTACTCGCCGCGGGTCGAGCACACGCTGAGCGTCGGGGAGATGAAGGCGCAGCTGGCCGAGCTGGGCGAGCACGTCCGCCCGGTCCACAGCGCGGACTGACCCCGGGACGACGAAGGGCGCCGCACGTGGTGTGCGGCGCCCCTTCGTCATGCGGTCAGGAGACGGTGCAGGTCCCCCCGTTCACCGTGAAGGCGGTCGGTGCGGTGTTGGTGCCCGTGTGCGACCCGTTGAACCCGATGTCCGTGCTTGCCCCCGGGGCCAGCGTCGCGTTCCAGGAGAGGCCGGTCGCCGTCACCGCCGAGCCGGTCTGGGTCCACGTGGCGCTCCACCCCTGGGTCACCTGCTGGCCCGAGGGGAAGGTGAACGCCAGGCTCCACGTGAGCGGGGACGTCGACGTGTTGGTGACCTTGATGCTCCCGGTGAACCCGGTGTTCCAGCTGTTGGCGGAGTACGTGACCGCGCAGCCGCTGGTGGAGGTCGCAGGGAGCGTCGTGAACGTGACCGAGGTGCTGGTCGCCGACAGGTTGCCGGCGACGTCCTTGGCGCGCACCGCGTACGTGTACGCGGTGTTCGCCGTCAGGCCGGTGAGCGCGAACGTGGCGCCCGTGGCGGTCCCGACCAGGGTGGACGTGGTCCCGCTGACCCGCAGGACCTCGTACCCGGCCAGGCCGCTGCCGCCGGTGTCGGTCGACGCCGCCCAGGCGAGGGTGGCCCCGGTCTGCGTGATCGACGACGCCGCGGGGGTGCCGGGCACGGTCGGCGAGACGGTGTCCGTGACGCCCACCGTGGTGAACGTGACCGTCGGCGAGGCCGCGGACACGTTGCCCGCGACGTCCTTGGCCCGGACCGCGTAGCCGTACGCCGTGCCCGCCGTCAGCCCGGTGAGCGCGAACGTCGTGCCGGTGGACGTACCCACGACGGTGGACGTCGTCCCGGTGACCCGGAGGACGTCGTAGCCGGCCAGCGCGGAGGAGCCGGGCGTCGACGCGGTCCACGTGAGGGTCGCGCCGGTCGAGGTGACGCCCGACGCCACCGGGGTGCCCGGCGCGCCGGGAGGAACCACCTCGATGGGACGGTCGGCCGTGGTGAACGTCCCGGCCGCGGACGCGGCGGACAGGTTGCCTGCCACGTCCTTGGCCCGCACCGCGTAGGAGTACGCGGTGCTCGGCGTGAGGCCGGACAGGACCGTGGACGCGGCGGTGGTCGAGGCGACCAGCGTCGAGGTCGCGCCCTGGACCCGGTAGACGTCGTAGCCCGCCACGCCGCTGCCGGCGTCGGTGGACGGCGCCCAGCTCAGCGAGGCGCCGCTCGCGGTGATGCCGGCGGCCACGGGGGTGCCCGGCACGGTCGGCGCGGTGGTGTCGGTGACCGTGCCGGTCGGCTCGGTGCCCCAGATGAGCCTGCCGGCGTCGTAGAGCGTGATGGCCTTGGTCTTCGCCAGCCCGGTCGTGGTGAGGCCGGCGAACGACGGGTCGTTCGCCGCGTTCCACGTGGAACCACCGGTCACCCGGAACTGGAGCTCGCGGCGGTGCTGCGACTGTCCGCCGGGGTGGATGTTCTGCCCCACGCAGGTGAGCTCGGCGTAGTAGAGCGTGCCGCCCGCGCTCACCGGCTTCGCCGTCTGCGGGCCGCACTCGCTGTAGTTGGCCGAGAGCGTGAGGTTCGCCGCCGAGTCACCGGAGTCGAGTGTGAACCAGTACCGCAGGGTGCCGTTCTTCAGCGCGCGTGCGGGGAACGCCGACTGGTTGCGGATCATGGCCTTGACCTCGGTGAACGTGCCACCGGCGGGCTGGTTGAGCATGGCCTCGATGAAGATCTCGTCGCCGTCCGGCTGCTCTGCCACGGGGAAGCCGGCCAGCGGGGTGCCGCCGTACTCCTGCGTCAGCCGGGCCAGCGCGCTGGAGAAGCCGGCGTTGTAGTCCGTCGCCACCTCGTTGGCCGTGTAGTCGGAGCGCAGGTCGGTGTAGGTGTCGTTGGGTCCGCTGGGCCCGCCGACGAGCGCCCCGTACAGGACGTGCCGCGTCGCGGTCGGAGCGGTCAGCGAGTCGAGCCACGACCCGTGCGCGGTGCGGTGGTGCGGGTTCTGCGGCGGGTTGGCGCCGAAGCCCACGACGTAGCTGGACTTGCGGGGGTTGTCGCCGAGCGCGTAGTTGATCTGCCGCACACCGAAGTCGTGGTACCGCGCCTTGCGCGTCGCGTCGGTGAGCCAGTCGGAGTAGACGAGCGCGACGAACGCGGTGTTCGCCGCGTACCGCAGCGACCCCCAGGAGTCGAGGACGGCCTGGCCGCCGGGCGAGTACGGGATCCGCTGGCCGTTGGTGCCGACCGTCCAGTAGTCCAGCCACCGGTTGGCGTCGTCGACGTACTGCTGCTTGCCAGTCTCCATGGCCAGCAGCGGGTACATCGCGTACGACTTGTCGTCCCACGCGACCGTCCACTTGTAGGACCGGGTCGTCGTCTGGTTCTCGACGCTCAGCCTGGTGTACTCCGCCTCGGCCTTGGCCAGGTACGTCGCGTCGCCGGTCGCCTTGTAGAGCCAGTACGCGCCCCACACCAGCTCGTCCTGGTAGCCCGACCACGACTTGTAGTACGCCGAGGCCGCGGTGACGCAGTCGGAGTACTTGCCGCGGTAGGTGTCCGCGAACGAGTAGAGCTGCTTGGCGTGGGTGAGCAGCGTGGCGGAGTACGCGGGGTCCTCGGTCCTGAACACGATGGCGGCCGACGCCAACGACGCCGCCGTCTCGCCCGCGACGTCCGACCCCGGGCAGGACGCGGTGATCTTGTGAGACGGTCGCGCCATGGTCATGACCTCGGCGGGCCCCCACCACTTGTGGTCCGCCTCGCCGTCACCCACCTGCACGTACAGCTCGTTCGGCGCGGTGTGTGCCTTGACGAAGTAGTCGTTCACCCAGCGCAGGTTGCTCTTGAGCTCGTCCAGCTGCCCGGCCTTGGTGTAGCCCTGCGGGGCGGCGATGGCCCCCCACGCCAGCATGGTCGAGGTGAACGCCATGGGCAGGCCGAACTTCACGTGGTCGCCGGCGTCGTACCAGCCGCCCGTCAGGTCCTTGCCCACGTCCGAGCCGTCCGTCAGGGCGGAGTCGCCACGCCAGGACACGCGGTTGTCGGCCGGCAGGTCGCCCGACCGCTGCGCCTCGTAGAAGAACATCGACTTCTGCAGGGCCTCGGCGTAGTTGTACGCCGGGTCGGCGGCGGTCGCGGCACCGGCCAGCGGGGCGACGAGCAGGCCGGCGGCGACGGTGACGGCGGTGGTGCACGCGATCGCGACGCGACCGCGGGTTCGGGGGCGGTGCATGGGGTCCTCTTCCACGGCACTGGGGATGGATCGACTCAGTGGGATCGGTGGTCGCCCCGGCGTCGCCTCGCTGCGGCCCCGGCACGACGCGCCTCGCGCATCGTCCTCAGCGCGGAAGAGGCCGGTCAACGGCCAAAACGTTTAGGTACATGACGACGGCCCCCGGTCGTGCGG
The DNA here is from genome assembly GCF_963527515.1 of uncultured Cellulomonas sp. Classification (NCBI taxonomy): domain Bacteria; kingdom Bacillati; phylum Actinomycetota; class Actinomycetes; order Micrococcales; family Cellulomonadaceae; genus Cellulomonas; species uncultured Cellulomonas sp. Next base: position 126,860 of record NZ_CAURTV010000002.1, read on the forward strand.
ACCGGGGGCCGTGCGGTCGTGCGAGGTCAGAGCGGGCGGTCGCCCTCGTCGAGCTTCTTGACCGGGTCCGGCGGGGAGTCGATCACGGGCGGCTCGGTGACGGGGGCCTCCGTGACGGGCACCTCGGTGACCGGGCCGGCGTCCGGGTCGACCACCACGGGAGTCGTGGTGTCGACCGGCTTCGCGGTGCGCCGCGCGGTCGCCTTCTTGGCGGCCTCGGTGGCCCCGGCGACCTTCTCCTTGGCGGTGTCCGTGGCCCCGGCGACCTTCTCGGTCAGGTCACCGCGGGCCTCCGTGACCCGCTCGGTGAGGGACTCGGTGGCGGCCGTGACCTTCTCGGCCGCCTTGCGGGTGGCGTCGCGACCCTTGGCGACGGCCGCGCCGGCCGCCTCACCGACCGCGTCCGCAGCGTCGCCGACGCGACCGTGCGTGGTACCGGCGTCGGTCGGCTCCCACGGCTCCGCCCAGGGGTCGACGCTCGACCGCGACCGCGTCCAGGCGGCCACCCCCGCACCGATCCCCGCCAGGGCGGCGAGCAGCCAGAACACCTTGGCGCCCGTGTGCTTCTTCTTGCCGGCCGCGACCTCCGCGGCGGCGGCGAGGGCGGCGGCCCTCCCCTTGCCCTTCACGGCTGCGGTGTCGGCCGCGTGCTCGACGGCGGCACCCGCCTTGGCGGCGGCCTCGTTCACCGCGGCGACGAGCTTGGGCAGCAGGTCGTCGACCAGCTTGTCGTGCGCGGTGTCGATCGCCGGCGACGCCTTCGCGGCCGCGCTCTCCACCTTGGGAGCGGCGGCCTTCACGCTCTCCTTGTACAGGTGCTCCACGCGAGGCAGCAGCCAGTCGATGGCCGCCTCGACCTTCGGGGTGCTCCAGTCCTTGGCCTGCGCGGCGGCGTCCCCGGCCTTCACGGCAGCGGTCCCCGCGGTGACCTTGGCGCTCCTGGCGGCGTCGGCCAGGGTCGCACCCAGGTCGGCCGCCTGGTCCTTCAGCTTCTCGGTATCGACGTCGATCTTCGGGCGGCTCTTCTGGAACGGCATTCTCGGCTCCCGGCTCGTCGGCTGTACTGGCGTCCTACTCTGCCACCGTGAGCGCCGGCGTGCAGGGTGGTCTTCCGCCCGTGGCCTGCAGGACCACTCGTTTCCAGGTCCCGGTCAGGGTCCCGTGCGAGACTTCTCGCATGTTTGCGACCCTGCACACGACCGCCGGAGACATCCGGATCGAGCTCTACCCCAACCACGCGCCCCGCACGGTGCAGAACTTCGTGGGGCTGGCCACGGGGTCGACCCCGTGGACGGACCCCAGCACCGGCGAGGAGCGGACCGACCCGCTGTACCAGGGCGTCGTGTTCCACCGCGTGATCTCCGGGTTCATGATCCAGGGCGGTGACCCGCTGGGCACCGGCCGCGGCGGACCCGGCTACACGTTCGACGACGAGATCCACCCCGAGCTGTCGTTCAACGAGCCCTACCTGCTCGCCATGGCCAACGCCGGCAAGCGACTGGACCCCACCACCGGCAAGGTCGGCGGCACCAACGGCTCGCAGTTCTTCATCTCGGTGGCACCCACCGAGTGGCTCAACGGCAAGCACACCATCTTCGGCAAGGTCGCCGACGACGAGAGCCGTGCCGTGGTCGACGCCATCGAGAGCACCAAGGTCCGCCCGGGCGACCGCCCGGTCGAGGACATCGTGCTCAGCTCGATCACGATCGAGGACTGAGACCGACCATCAGCGGGTCTTCTGACGTCGGAGTACCGGGCACGCCGGACGCTCCGCCGGTCTGCCCTCGCCACCCGGACCGGGTGTCGTACGTGCGGTGCCAGCGGTGCGGCCGGCCCACCTGCCCGGAGTGCCAGCGCCCGGCCGCCGTGGGCATCCACTGTGTCGACTGCGTCGCGGAGGCGGCCCGCGCCGCGCCCACCACGCGGACGGCTCTGGGCGGGGTCCGCCACGACGGACGTCCCGTCGTCACCCTGACGCTCATCGGCCTGTGCGTGGCGAGCTTCGTCCTGCAGCTGGTGGATCCGTCGTGGACGGGGCGCTGGCTGTTCTCTCCGATCCTCGGCGTCTACGAGCCGTGGCGGTTCCTGACGGCCGCGTTCCTGCACTCCCCCGGGCAGCTGCTGCACATCCTGTTCAACATGGCGGCCCTGTGGTTCGTCGGACCCACGCTCGAGAACACCCTCGGGCGCGTCCGGTTCGTCACGCTCTACCTGGTCGCCGCGTTCGGCGGATCCGCGGGCTCCGTGCTGCTGGCGTCCGCGACGGACAGCTGGACCACGGGCAGCGTCGGGGCGTCGGGCGCGGTCTTCGGCCTGTTCGGCGCCATCCTCGTGGTCAGCAAGCGGCTGGGCGGCGACGTCCGCGGCATCCTCGTGCTCATCGGCATCAACCTGGCGCTCGGGTTCGTCATGGCGAACATCGCGTGGCAGGCGCACGTGGGCGGCCTGCTCACCGGTGCGCTGCTCACCGCCGCCTACGCCTACGCGCCCACCGCCCGACGCCGGCTCGTGGCGGTCGTCGCGCCCGTCGCGCTGGTCGCCCTGTACCTGGCGGCCATGTCCTTCGCGTACGACGCCTCGCCGTTCGTCTTCGTCGCGGGCTGACCCGCCCGGAGTGCGAATTACACGGGTGTAGTTATCCACAGGGTTGTGCACGCCTGGGGACGGCGGGACCGCGTGCACCGGTGGGATCTGGTGCCTGTGGACGGGACGCGACGAAGGCGCCACCCGCAGGTGCAGGCGGCGCCTTCGTCAGCGGGCGAGGCGGGTCAGCGCCAGCGGGTCGTCATGCCGAAGCCGGCGATGATGAGCACGAACCCGACGGCCAGGTTCCACTGGCTGATCCCGGGGATCGGGTACTGCGACTGGGTGAGGTACGTGACCACGATCCAGATCAGTCCGAGGATCATCAGCCCGAGCATCACGGGCAGGAACCAGGGCGCGTTGACCTTGGGTCCCGTCGACTTGGCGGGCGGCGGTGTGTACGTCGCCTTCTTGCGCGACTTCGACTCAGGCACGTCCGGTGCTCCTGTCCTGGGCGATGCGGCCCTCGGGCCGCGGGGGACCGCGCGGATGGGCGCGGGCGTGGGCGGATTCAGCTGCGCCGGCCCGCATCGTCACGGAGCCGTCGCATCGTGACCTAGCGTAGTGCCCGCCCGTACTGGGCCGTCCCGCCCGAGGAGCCAGCCGTGACCGACCACCCGCACCGCGCCCGCCGCCTCCTGGCGCGCGGCACGCTGTCGGTCGCGCTCGTGCTGGCGCTGTCGGGGGCGCTGTTCGCGGCGAACGCCAAGTTCGCGCGTGCGTCCGGGGAGCGCCACCCGCAAGACCTGCGCGAGCTGGCGCAGGTGGAGACCGCCCGGGTGGCACGGCTGTCCACCGAGGTCGACAGCCTGCGCGCGGAGGTGGACGCCCTGACCGCGCAGGAGAACTCGGCCGCGGGCACCGAGGTCGGCACGCCGGGTCCGGGGTACCAGGTGGCCGGCGGGCTGGTCCCCGTGACCGGCCCCGGGCTCACCGTGCGGCTCGAGGACGCCCCGCAGGACTCCCCGCGGCGTGAGGACGTCAGCCCCGACGTGCTCGTCGTGCACCAGCAGGACCTGCAGGCCGTGATGAACGCGCTGTGGGCCGGGGGCGCCGAGGCGATGGCCCTGATGGACCAGCGCGTGATCTCGACGAGCGCGTTCCGGTGCGTGGGCAACGTGCTGCGCCTGCACGGCCGGATCTACTCGCCGCCGTACGAGGTGCGCGCCATCGGCGACCCGAGGCAGCTGCGGGCTGCGCTCAACGCGTCGGCCGCCGTCCGGGACTACCTGCGCGACGCCGCGGACGTCGGCCTCGGCTGGTCCGTCACCGACGCCGACGAGCCGATGGAGCTGCCCGCCTACTCCGGCGCGACCGAGCTCGGGTCGGCGTCCGTGCCCGACGGGGTGGAGGTCCTGCCGGGCCTCGAGGCCGCCGAGGAGAAGCAGCGCCTCAGCCCGTCGCCGACGACGCAACCCGGTCGGCCGTGATGACCGGCGTGACGACCACCGAGGCGCCCACCCGACGCGCACAGCGACGGGCCGGGAAGAGCCGTGCCGGTAAGAGCCGTGCCCGGAACCTGGTCTACGGGATCGTCGGCGTCGTCGGCGAGCTGCTCATCACGCTCGGGATCCTGCTCTTCGCGTTCCTGGTCTGGCAGCTGTGGTGGACCGACGTGGAGGGCAACCGGGCGCAGGCGGAGATCGTGCGCGAGCTCCCGTTCGAGCCGATCCCGACGCAGGCCCCGGGCGAGCCGGCCGGTCCGGTCGTCGCCGCACCGCGTCGCGACGAGCCGCCGCCGATGGCCGAGCCGGAGCACGCCACCACGTTCGCGACGATCCAGGTGCCCCGCTGGGTGGGCGAGCCCGAGCGGCCGGTCAGCCAGGGGACGGACCGCGCCACGGTGCTCGACGTGCTCGGGGTCGGCCACTACGAGGGCACCGCGATGCCGGGCGGGCTCGGCAACTTCGCGGTCGCCGGCCACCGGACCACCTACGCCAAGCCGTTCAACCGGGTGGCGGAGCTCCAGGTGGGGGACCCGCTGGTGCTGCGGACCACCGACAACGTCTGGTACGTCTACCGCGTGACGTCGACCGAGATCGTCATGCCGTCGAACATCGGCGTCATCGCCCCGGTACCGGGCCAGCCGGGAGCCGTGCCCACCGAGCGCCAGATCACCCTGACCACGTGCCACCCGATGTTCTCGGCTCGCGAGCGGTTCATCGTCCACGGCGTGCTCGACTACTGGGCGCCCACCGCGGACGGGATCCCGGCCGAGCTGGTCGGTGGCGCATGATGATCACCTGGCGAGCGGACGGAGGGCGCTGATGTACGGATGGCTGTGGCACCGGCTCCCCGGTCCCGCCGTGGTGCGGGCGCTGATCCTCACCCTCGCCGCGTTCGCGGTCCTGGCGGCCTGCTTCCTGTGGCTGTTCCCCGCCGTCGCGCCCTTCATGCCCTTCAACGAGACGACTGTGGGTGAGTGACGTGACCCGGATCCTCGTGATCGACAACTACGACTCGTTCGTCTACACGATCGTCGGTTACCTCAACCAGCTCGGCGCGGACACCGTCGTCGTGCGCAACGACGCGGTGCCACCGGTGGCCGAGCGGACCGGCTTCGACGGCGTCCTGGTGAGCCCCGGTCCGGGCACCCCCGCCGACGCCGGTCAGAGCATGCAGGTCATCCGTGACTGCGCCGACGCCGCCCTCCCGATGCTCGGGGTGTGCCTGGGCCACCAGGCGCTGGGCGAGGTGTTCGGCGGGACGGTGACGCACGCGCCCGAGCTCATGCACGGCAAGACCAGCCAGGTCGAGCACAAGGGCGAGGGCGTGCTGGCCGGGCTGCCGGACCCGTTCACCGCCACGCGGTACCACTCGCTCGCGGTCGTGAACGGCACGGTCTCGGACGAGCTCGAGGTCACGGCTGTCGCCCACGGGATCATCATGGGACTGCAGCACGTCTCGCTCCCGCTGCACGGGGTGCAGTTCCACCCGGAGTCCGTGCTCACCGAGGGCGGCCACCGCCTGCTGGCCAACTGGTTGCAGATCTGCGGCGACGACCAGGCCGTCGGGCGCTCCGACGGGCTGCACCCGCTCGTCCGGCTCTGATCACACGACGAAGGGGCCGTCCCGATCGGGACGGCCCCTTCGTCAGGTACTTACTAGGGAGATTCGGTCGGCTCTGGGTTGTTGCCGTTCCCCGGTCCCTTCGACACGTGGATGTCCACCTGCTGGTCGAGCGGCACCTCGTCGCCTCCGGAGGGGTCGGTCCGCAGCACCGTGCCGACGGGCTTCTCCGAGGTCTCGTCGATCCGGTTGAAGCTGGTCAGCCCCACCGCCTGGAGCGCGGCGACGACCTGCTCGTAGGTCTGGTCCGGCAGTCCCTCGGGGATGACCGCCGTGGTCGGGGCGATCGCGATCTGCAGGTTGATGACCCGGCCCTGCTTGACCAGCGTGCCCGCGGCGACGTCCTGCTGGACGACCGTGTCGGGGGTGGCCTCGGACTCGACCGGCGAGGTGTTGACCTGCAGCCTGGCGTCGTTGAGGATCTGCGTCGCCTCCGCCTTGGTCTTGCCGGTGACGTCGGGGACCTGCACGTTCCCGGTGGAGACGAACAGGGTGACGGACGCGCCCGCGCTCACGGACGTGCCCTCGGCGGGGTCGGTCTTGGTGACCTGGCCCTGGGGGAAGGCGGGGTTGTCGTCGTCCTGGCGGTTGGCGGCGACCGTGAGGCCCGCGTCCGTGAGGATGTCCGCCGCCTCCTGCTCCGTGCGGCCGGCGACGCTGGGCACCGCGAGGCTGCTCGGGCCGGTGGAGATGTAGACGGTCACGTCCGACCCGGGGTCGACCTGCTCGCCCGCCGCCGGCTCGGACTTGGTGACGTTCCCGGCGACGATCGTGTCCGACGCCTCCTCGGCCCGGACGAACACGAGCCCGAGCGCGTCGAGCTCCGCCTCGGCGTCGGCCTGTGTCATGTTGGCCAGGCTCGGGACCGTGACGAGCGTCGGCTCGTCGGTCCTGTTGGAGTTGGCGATGATCAGCGCGACGATCCCCGCGACGGCCAGGACGGCGATCCCGATGAGCAGCGGGAGGAGCCACGGGCGCTTGCGGCCCGGGTCCTCGTCGTCCGGGATGCCGGTGGTCGTGGTGATCCCGGCGCCGGTGGACGCCCACGGCGAGGTGGCCGGCGGCATCGCCTGGGTGGTCGCGACCGGCGGGGCCATCACCTGGGTGGCCTCGGTGGCGGGCGTCGCCAGCAGCGCCGTGGCGGCGAGCGCCCCGACGGCCGGCGCGCCCACGGCGCCACCGCGGACGGCGGCCTCGAGGTCGGACCGGAACTCGGCGGCGCTGGAGTAGCGGGCGTCACGCTCCTTGGCCAGGGCCTTGAGCGTGATGCGGTCGAGCGTGTCCGGCACGTCGGACGCGAACGTCGACGGCACCGGGGCGGCCTCGCGCACGTGCTGGTACGCCACGGCCACGGGCGAGTCGCCGACGAAGGGCGGGCGTCCGGTGAGCAGCTCGAACAGCAGGCAGCCCGTGGAGTAGAGGTCCGAGCGGGCGTCGACGGTCTCGCCACGCGCCTGCTCGGGCGACAGGTACTGCGCGGTGCCGATGACGGCCTGGGTCTGGGTCATCGTGGCCGCGGAGTCCGCCATGGCGCGGGCGATGCCGAAGTCCATGACCTTGACCGCACCCGTCGGGGTGAGCATGACGTTGGCGGGCTTGATGTCGCGGTGCACGATCCCCGCGTGGTGGGAGTACTCGAGCGCGGACAGCACGCCGGCCGTGATCTCCACGGCCTCCTCGATGGGGACGGCGTGGCCGTCGCGCAGGATGTCGCGGACCGTGTGGCCCTCGACGTACTCCATGACGATGAACGGCACGTGCGCGACGACGCCGGTCGGCTCCGTGAAGACGTCCTCGCCGGTGTCGTACACCGAGACGATCGCGGGGTGGTTGAGCGCGGCGGCCGACTGGGCCTCGCGGCGGAACCGGTTCTGGAAGGAGGGGTCGCGGGCCAGGTCGGAGCGCAGGATCTTGATGGCCACCGTGCGACCGAGCCGCGTGTCGTGGCCGATGTGCACCTCGGCCATGCCGCCGCGCCCGATCAGCTCGCCGACCTCGTACCGTCCGGCGAGGGTGCGGGATCCGTCGTCCACCACTAGGCGTCCTTTGCTTCTGTCGATGCCGGTCCCGCGGCGAGCGCCACGGACCCGTTCTCGGTGATCATCCCATCCAGGGTGACGCCACGAGGGTAATGGGCGGCCGAGGCGGACAACCGGGTCTGGCCGCCCGGGGGCCCGTCGGCGTTGAGCAACCGGGAGGCCACCGCCGCGCCGAGCAGCCCGATGAGCAGCAGCGCCAGGGCCAGGAACGGCCAGGAGAGGCGGCCGGAGCGGCCCACGCGCATCCCGGTGCTGGTCGAGGCGCGCCGGGTGGCCGCCCGACCGGTGGGCTCGTCGGCGCGGCGGGTGCGGCGGGGCGGGTACGACGGAGGCGCCTCCGCGTGCCCACCCGCCGACGTCACCGCGGTGGCGAACGTGTCCGGCGTGCGCTGCTGCCGGCTGACCAGCACGGGGATACCGGAGGGCGGCGTGCGCGGGACCAGCTTGTCCAGCATGCTCGCCAGCTCCTCGCCCGACGCCGGCCGGGCGCTCGGCTCCTTGGACAGGAGCCGCAGGACGAGGGCGGCCAGGTGCTTGTCGACGCTGGACGGCAGGGGCGGGACGGGGTTGTTCACGTGGGCCACGGCGATGTCCACCGCGGTCGGACCGGTGAAGGGCCGGTGCCCGACCAGCGCCTCGTACGCGATGATCCCGAGCGAGTACAGGTCGGACAGGGGCGTCGCCGGCTTGCCGACCGCCTGCTCCGGCGACAGGTACTGGGCGGTGCCCATGACCATGCCCGTGGCGGTCATGTTCACCTGGTTGCGGGCCAGTGAGACGCCGAAGTCGGTGATCTTCACGCGCCCGCCGCGGCCGAGCAGGATGTTGCCGGGCTTGACGTCGCGGTGCACGACGCCGGCCAGGTGCGCGGCGTGCAGGGCCCGGGCGGTCTGCGCGAGGATCGGCAGGAGGCGGCGGACGGGCAGCACGGGCTCGCGCTCGAGCAGGTCGGACAGCGGCTCGCCGACCACCAGCTCCATGACCAGGAACCCGGAGCCCTCCTGCTCGCCGTAGTCGAACAGCTGCGCGATGTTCGGGTGCGACAGGGACGCGGAGTTGCGCGCCTCGGTGCGGAACCGCTCGAGGAACCCGCGGTCGCCGGCGAACTCCGAGCGCAGCACCTTGACGGCGACGGGACGGGCGAGGGCGTCGTCGTACCCCTCCCACACCTCACCCATGCCGCCGACGGCGATCTGCCGGACCAGCCGGTAGCGCTCGCCGAGCAGGAGACCCGCACCCGTCTTCACGATCCGAGCACCGCCTCGATGACGGCCCGCGCGATGGGCGCCGCGATCCGGCCGCCGGTCGCCTCGTTGCCGGCGTTGCCGCCGTGCTCGACGATCACTGCCACCGCCACGCGCGGGGCGTCGGCGGGCGCGAAGGCGGTGAACCACGCGTGCGGGGCCTCGCCGTCGCCCGTCTGGGCGGTCCCGGTCTTGCCGGCCACCTGGACGCCGGGGATCTTCGCGGCGGTGCCGGACCCGCTGTCGACGACGCCGACCATCATGTCCCGCAGCGCCGCGGCGGACCCGGGCGACATCGCCGTGGAGTACAGGTCGGGCTGCGTCTCGTCGACCTGCTGCAGGTCCGCCGAGCGCACCGCCTGCACCGCGTACGGCCTCATCAGCTCGCCGCCGTTGGCGATCGCGGCGGCGACCATGGCCATCTGCAGCGGGGTGGCCTGCACGTCGCGCTGCCCGATGGCCGACTGTGCCGTGACGGGCAGGTCCATGTCCGCCGGGAACACGCTCTCGACGACGCCCAGCGGGATGGTCAGGTCCGGGTCGTCGAACCCGAACCGCTCGGCCTGGGTGCGCAGCGCGTCCGCTCCGACGTCCAGGCCCAGCTGACCGAACGCGGTGTTGCACGAGATCCGCAGGGCGTCGGCCAGCGTGATCGGGTCGCTGCCGCAGCCGCCCCCGCCGAAGTTGCCGATGGTGGCGGTGGTCTGCGGGAGGGTCAGCCGCTCCGGCGCGGGCAGGGTGCTCGCGGCGGTGTACCGGCCGCTCTCGAGCGCCGCCGCGGCGGTGACCAGCTTGAACGTCGACCCGGGCGGGTACCGCTCCTGCGTCGCGTTGCTGCGCAGCGGGTTGCCGTCGGCGGAGCTCAGCGCCTGGTACGCGGCGCCCGCGGCGGTGATGTCGTGCGAGGCGAGCGCGTTCGGGTCGAAGCCGGGCGTCGAGACCAGGGCCAGGATCTTGCCGGTGGACGGCTCGATGGCCACCACCGCGCCCTGCTGGCCGGCAAGCCCGTCGAACGCGGCCTGCTGCGCCGCGGGCAGGAGCGTGGTCTCGACGGCCGCACCCTCCGGCTGCCGTCCCGTGAGCAGGTCCCGGATCCGCGAGAAGAACAGCCGGTCGCCGCGACCGGTCAGCTCGTCGTTCGCGGCGCGCTCGAGCTGCGTGCGCCCGTTGACCACCGAGTAGAAACCGGTCAGCGCGGAGTAGAGCTCGCCGTTGGTGTACGAGCGCTGGTAGCCGTAGGAGTCCTCGACCGGCGCGGACAGGGCGATCGACTCCCCGGCGACGACGATCGGCCCGCGCGCGTTGCCGAACTCGCGGTAGAGCGTGCGGACGTTGCGGCTGTCGTTGTTGAGGCGCTCGGCCTGGACGTACTGCACCCAGGTGGTCCCGGCCATGAGGCCCACGAACATCACGAGCACGACGGTCGCCAGGCGGCGCAGGGGCGTGTTCACGGCACCCTCCGCACGATCTCGGTGGGCTGGTCGTCGTCGCCCGTGACCACGGGGGTGCCGGCGATCGGGGTGAGGGACGGCTTCATCGACGGCGCCGGGCGGCGGGCCTCGTCGGAGATCCGCAGCAGCAGGGCGACGATCACCCAGTTGGCCACGAGCGACGACCCGCCGTAGGCGATGAACGGGGTGGTCAGGCCGGTCAGCGGGATGATCCGCGTGACGCCGCCGACCACGACGAACGTCTGCAGCGCCACGATGAACGCCAGGCCGCCCGCGAGCAGCTTGCCGAAGCCGTCGCGGACCCCGATCGCCGTGCGCATGCCGCGCTCGGCCAGGACCGCGTAGCAGATCAGGATGGCCAGCAGCCCGGTCAGACCGAGCTCCTCGCCGAGGGACGCCACGATGAAGTCGGACTCCGCGAACGGCACCAGGTCGGGGCGGCCCTGACCCCAGCCCGTCCCGAACAGCCCGCCGCTGGCCATGCCGAACAGGCCGCGGACCAGCTGGCCGGACCCGCCCGGGCTCTGGTCGAACACGGCGGGGTCGAACGCGTTGAGCCAGGCGTCGAACCGGGCACCGACGTGCGAGAACGCACCGGCGGCCACCACCGCGCCCGCGACGAAGAGCAGCAGGCCGATGACCACCCAGCTGAGCCGTTCCGTGGCGAGGTAGAGCATGGCGACGAACAGCCCGAAGAACAGCAGGGACGTCCCGAGGTCGCGCTCCAGGACGAGGACCGCCACCGACGCGCCCCAGACGATGAGGATCGGGCCGAGGTCCCGCGGTCGCGGCAGCTGCAGGCCGAGCACCTTGGGGCCGGCGAGCGCGAGGGTGTCGCGGTGGGTGACCAGATAGCCCGCGAAGAACACGGCGAACGCGATCTTGGCGAACTCCGCGGGCTGGAAGCCGACCCCGCCGACGCGCACCCAGATGCTGGCACCGTTGATGTTCACGCCCAGGCCGGGGACCAGGGGCAGGGCCACGAGCACCAGACCGGCGAGCATGGCCGTGTAGGTGTACCGACGCAGAGTCCGGTGGTCGCGCAGCAGGACGATGACCGCCGCCGCGAGCACCACCGATATGGCGGTCCACACCAGCTGCCGCTGCGCGAAGGTGTCGTCGCGCCCCCGGGCCGCGTACGCGAAGTCGATCCGGTAGATCATCGCGAGCCCGATGCCGTTGAGGGCCACGGTGATCGGGAGGATCACGGGGTCCGCGAACGGGGCGCGCCAGCGCAGCACCAGGTGGATGCCGATCGCGAGCGCGGCCATGCCGAGCCCGTAGCCGAGGACGTCGGGCGGGACCTCGTCGGTGGTGCCGATGCCCACCAGGGCGTACGCGGCCACGCCGATGGCGAGCGCGAGCAGCAGCAGTCCGAGCTCGACGCCACGGCCCGCTCGCACCCGGTGCGGCTGGACGGTAGCCATCACGCGCGGCTCACGGTGCGGCCGTCCCGGTGGGGAGGGGGGTGGCTGTGGGGGTGGGTGTCGAGGTGGGTGTCGGCGTGGGACGGTCCGTGCCCGCGGAGCCCTGGATGTCGTCCTCGAGCATCGCGACCAGCCCGCGGGCGTCGTCGAGGGTGTCGGCGTGGATGGTCTGCTCGACCCGCTCGCGCAGGTAGCGGGAGCCGAGGTCGTCCAGCGGGGTCCCGGTCCGCTCGACCACCGACGACAGCGCGATCCCGCCGGCCGTCTGCGGCAGCCCGCGGAAGATCACGACCTCGCCGGCGTCGACGCCCACGTAGTACTGCGTCTGGGTCCAGCCGTACGCGATGGCGCCGCCCCCGAGCACGACGACGGCGACCACCAGCCAGGTGACCACGGCCCGCCAGCGGCGGGGCGCCGGCGGCTGCTCGTCCTCGTCGTCGTCGGCCGGGGTTGCGGCGGCGGCCTCGTCGGGGGTCTCCACCGGCTTGGCCGCGCGGGCCAGGCC